>NZ_QXDL01000419.1:0-1356 GCF_003574345.1 Calidithermus terrae | reverse complement strand
GTCACGCCGGGGCCGTTTCGCTGGGCGCGGGCGAAGGGGCCGGCCCCGGCGTGACGGGCGGCGCGGGCTCGGTCGCGGCCTGCGGGGTGTTGCTGAGCAGGGCCACGGGGTTGGTGTTCCAGGGCTGGGCCACGTTGAAGGCCGCGAAGAGGTACAGCGCGAGCACCAGCCCCACCGTAAGGGTGGTGATCTTGCCGCGCGCCCGGGCGGGCAGGAACAGCGCGAGCAGGAACAGGCCCACCCCCACCAGCCCCACGATCAGGTAGGCCTGGGTCTCGCGGTACAGGCCGAGGGAGGGGATCAGCAGCGAGGCCAGGGCCAGGCCGACGAGCAGCAACCCCGCGCCGATCTTGGGGTTGCGCGAGAGCGTGAACAGGCTGATCACCGACAGGATGGCCCCGAAAATTCCGCCGAACCAGAACACCATTTCCATGCACAGCCTCCTCGAGTCACCGCTTCAAATCCTGGCTCACTTATAACACAGCGCCCCGGCGACAAAACGCCCGCCGTTCACGGTTGCCGGGGCCCGGCGGGTGAGAAAGGGGCAGGATACCGGATTCAAAAAGATGATCTTCCGAACTAAAAAACTCCAGAGGCTATCTTTTTGGATCCTGGAGCACACCCCTCCCTGACGGTCGGCGAACGGTCGGGTTAGCTTGGCGCCGGACGGCGCCAAGCTAACCGAATCTGGCATGAGAAGCGGCCTTGAGCCGTTGTTCAAATCCGCAATCGCTCGAGGCTTGGGCGGGGTAAGCTTCGCTGGTGGGAACGGTCGTTCTGGTGGGCGGGGCCTTGCAGGCCGACAACGTGGCGGTGTTCGGGCGCATCCTCGAGCACGCGGGGCCGCGCGTGGCGATCTTCGGCACGGCCAGCCCCGACCCGGCGGCGAGCCTGCGGAGGCTGGGCGCGGCGTTCGCCCGCCACGGGGCCGAGCCCGAGCTCGTGGACATCACGGTGGAGAACGCGGCAGAGCGCGCCCACGACCCGGACGTGCTGGCGCGGCTCGAGCGCTGCGGGGGCTTCTTCTTCGGCGGGGGCGACCAGCGCAAGATCACCCGCGCCCTGCTGGGCACCCCGGCGCTGGAGGTGCTGCGCCGGAGGTTCGCGGAAGGGGCCTGCGTGGGCGGCACCAGCGCGGGCACCGCGGCCATGGCCGACCCCATGATCTGCGGCGGCACCAGCCTCGACAGCCTGCTGGGCCACGGCGACGTGGTCTGCTTCGAGGAGGGGCTGGGCAAGGTGGTGGTCTCCCACGCCCAGGCCGGCGCCGACCTCGTGGCCCCCAGCGGGATGGTGGACGGCATGGTCGCCGCCATCCGCGCCGCGCTCGATGCAGGCGGCCACGCCATGACCGGC
>NZ_QXDL01000418.1:0-1376 GCF_003574345.1 Calidithermus terrae | reverse complement strand
GACGCGGAGGGCAGGCCGACGCCGGTGGACCCGGTGGAGTGAGGCGGGTCGATAGCCGGTAGCCGGGCGCGGGTCGTGTGTTTTAGGTCCTTCCGCGACCTCTTCCGCTGCCGCCCGGCCCCGCAGGTGCTCAAGTTCCTCGACGAGTCCACCACGCTGCTCGAGGAACTCCCCGTCCTCTTCAGCATGAACGTCCCCGCCTTCACCCTGGCCGCACTGGACGTGCTGGCGTCGGCCGTCAGCCGCCAGCTTTCGGCCCTCAGCGCTCAGCGGTCAGCGCTCAGCCGTAAGCGGTAAGTGGAAGGCTCGAGGCGTGTGGCTCGTGGTGGACCCTCCCCGCCGGCGCCGAGGGCCGAGGCGTTTTGCGTCTCGCGTACGACGTAGGACGTAGGACGTACGACCTAAAACACACGACCCGCGCCCGGCTACCGGCTATCGACCCGCCTCACTCCACCGGGTCCACCGGCGTCGGCCTGCCCTCCGCGTCGATCGCCACGTAGGTCAGGTTGCCCCGCGTCGCCAGCACCTTGGCCTCCTTGAGGTTTTCCCGGTACACCTCGACCTCCACCGTGATCGAGGTGCGGCCCACCCGCACCACCTTCGCCACGACCTCGAGCAGATCCCCCACCTTGATGGGCACCTCGAAGACCACCTCGCCCACCCGCACCGTCACGCAGCGCTTGCGGGCGCGCCGGATCGCGGCGTAGGAGCCCACCTTGTCCATCAGGCCCAGCACGAAGCCGCCGAAGGCGTTGCCGCCGGGGTTGGCGTGTTCGGGGAAGACCAGCTCGAGGGTTCGCGTCTGCGTTTCCACGAGCCCGATTCTACGGGGTGAGCACCACCTTCCCGCTGCTGTGGCGGCCGGTGACGTAGGCGAAGGCCTCGGCGGCGTTCTCGAGCGCGAAGACCTTGCCCACCACCGGGCGCACCGCGCCCGAGGCCAGCAGGGGGCTGAGGAAGGCGGTGGCCTCCTGCAGGGCCTGGGGGTCGGCCAGGAAGGGGGTGAGCCACACGCCCATCACGCTCTGGTTGCGCTTCATCAGGCTCACCGGCTGCATCTGGGCCAGCTCGCGGCTGGCCGAGCCCACCACCAGCAGGCGGCCCCGGTAGGCCAGCATCTGGAGGCTCTGGGCGAAACCCGCCCCGCCCACCACCTCCACCAGCACGTCCACCCCGTGCCCCCCGGTGGCCTCCCGCACGGCCTCGAGCAGGTCCGGCCGGCTGCCCAGCAAGGTCACCTCGGCGCCCAGGCGGCGGGCGAGCTCGAGCTTGGCCTCGCTCGAGGCGGTGGCGACGACCCGCAGGCCCAGCGCCCGCGCGACCTGGACCGTCGCCGTGCCCAGCGCGCCCCCGGCGGCCTGCACCAGCACCCACTC
>NZ_QXDL01000417.1:0-1384 GCF_003574345.1 Calidithermus terrae | reverse complement strand
GCCCACGCCCCGCCCTGGAGGCCCCGGCGCTGCTGGGGCGGCCGGCCGGCGAAGAGCGCGGCTCGAGCCTGCTCCCGGCCCCGCCTCAGCACGTGAGCCTGCCGGAAGCCCGGCCCGCCGCGCCGGAGGCCCCGGTCATCCGGGTCCACATCGGGCGCGTCGAGGTGCGGGCGCTGTTCGGCCCGCCGCCCGAGGGGCCCAAGGCCAAGGCCGCCCCGCAGGGGCTGAGCCTCGAGGACTTCCTCAAGGGGAAAGGCCGATGAGCAACGCCCTCGCCATCACCACCGTCAGCGCGCTGTTGCAGTGGCTGCTCGCCAACCGCTTCGGCCAGCCCGACGTCTCGCTGGGCGGGCAGGTCAAGGTGACCGCCCAGCCCCCGGACCAGGTCAAGGTGGAGGGCAACGGGCTCTTGCAGCTCAACCTCTTCCTCTACCAGGTCAGCCCCAACCCCGGCTGGCGCAACGCCGCGCTCCCCGCCCGCGACGAGCGCGGCGAGCGGGTGAGCAACCCGCCGCTGGCGCTCGACCTGCACTACCTGCTCACCGCCTACGCCAACTCCAACCTCCACGCCGAGGCCCTGCTGGGCTACGCGATGCAGGTGCTGCACGAGATGGGGGTGCTCACGCGCGACTACATCCGAAGCAGCCTCCAGGCCATCGCCTCCGACGCCACGGTGCCGCTGGAGATCCGGAGCAGGCTGGGCGAGGTGGGGCTCGAGCGGCAGCTCGAGCAGATCAAGCTCAGCCCCGAGGTGCTCTCGACGGAGGAGCACTCGAGGCTGTGGTCGGCGATGCAGGCCAAGTACCGGCCCACCGTGGCCTACCAGGTCTCGGTGGTGCTCATCGAGGCCCAGCGCTCGAGGCGGGCGGCGCTGCCGGTGCGCCCGGAGGGGGTGGGGGTTTATGCCCGGCCCTTCCGCTTCCCGCGGCTCGAGGCCGTGCGGGCCAAGCCCGGCGCCGGCGCCGGGTTGCTGCCCCCCTCCGAGCCCATCCTCAGCGGCTACCACCTGGTGCTGCAGGGGCAGAACCTGCGCGGCGAGGTCACGCAGGTGCGGGTGGGCGGGCAGAGCCTCACCCCGGCGCAGCTCAGCGACACCGAGGTGAGCTTCCCGCTGCCCGCGGGCCTGCGGGCCGGGCCCCAGACCGTGGCGGTGCAGCAGTTCCTCCTCCTGGGCGAGCCGCCCGCGACCTTCACCCGCGCGGGCGAGGCCTCCAACCCGCTGGCCTTCCTGCTCAGCCCCACCGTGAGCGCGGCCAAGGTGGGGGGCAACCTCGAGCTCACCTTCACCCCCCGCGTGGGGCGCGACCAGCGGGTCACGCTGCTGCTCAACGAGTTCGACCCCACCCCGCCGGCCGGCCGGCCCCTGCGGGCCTACAGCTTCCCC
>NZ_QXDL01000416.1:0-1413 GCF_003574345.1 Calidithermus terrae | reverse complement strand
GCGCGGACCTGCCGCTGCTGCTGGCCGCGCTGCACGAGCTGGCCACCGAGTACCGGTCGGGGCAGGGGGGTCAGGCCACCCCGCCCATCCACGAGCACTTCGACGCGCTGCGCCAGCGCCGCGAGCGCCGCGTCGGCGAGGTGGCCCTGAACAGCGAGCCCCTGCGGGCGATCCCCGAGGGCAGGCGGGCCGCAATCCTGCTGGAGGTGGTGCGCTCCGAGGGGCTGGGCCTGTTGCCCTGGAGCGAGGCCCTGCGCCAGTGGCAGGCCCGCGTGCTCAGCCTGCGCCGCTGGAACGGCGAGGAGTGGCCCGACGTCTCGGACGAGCACCTGCTGCAGACCCTCGAGCACTGGCTGGCCCCCTGGCTGGGCCAGGTCTCGCGCCGCGAGGACTTCGCCCGCCTCGACCTGGCCTCCATCCTCACCGGCCTGCTGCCCTGGCCCCTGCCCGCCCGGCTCGACGAGCTGGCCCCCACCCGGCTCGAGGTGCCCAGCGGCTCGCTGGTGCGCCTCAGCTACTCCCCCGACGGCAGCCCGCCCGTCCTGGCGGTCAAGCTCCAGGAACTCTTCGGCCTCGCCGACACCCCTCGAGTCAACGCGGGCCGCACCCCCGTGATGCTGCACCTGCTCTCCCCGGCCCAGCGCCCCATCCAGGTCACCCAGGACCTGCGCAGCTTCTGGAACACCACCTACCCCGAAGTCCGCAAGGAGCTGCGGGGCCGCTACAGCAAGCACCCCTGGCCCGAAGACCCCTGGAACGCCGAGCCTACGCGCAAGACCAAGCGGGCGCAGAGCAGCTGATAGCCGAGCACGGGGCGCGGGGCGCGGGTCGTACGTCGTACGTCCTACGTCGTACACAAGACGCAAGACGCCGGTCATACGTCGTACGTCGTACGCCCAGCGCCGAACGCAAAACACAAGACGCTAAACGCCAAATGCTTAGACCCCTGGCCCTCGACCCTCGACAGATCAGGGCTGACGGCTGACCGCTTGTCCCTACCCCTAAAGCTCCCCACAAACGATGGCCCCGCCCACGCCCTTGGGGTCGGTGACGTCGCGCTGGTAGACCACCACCGTCACCCGCTCGGTCGGGATCTGGGTCGTGGGGAGGCGGGTGCTGCTCTTGCCCGCCCCTCGAGCGTCCGCGAAGACCGACCCCAGCGCCACGGCGATCGGCCCGAGGTTGCTGCAGGTGCCCAGCCGGAGGTTGGCGGCGTGGCTGCTCTCGGGGGGCAGGTTGGCGACGGAGATCTCGAGCACGCTCTGCCCGTTGGAGTAATGGGTGAGGGTGGCGAGCCCGGCCACCGTGCTGGGGCGGTTGTCGGCCAGCAGGCCGAAGGGGCGCAACCCCACCACCTTGGGCTCCCCCAGCGCTTTGGGCTCCGCGGCGGGTGCCGGGGTGGGCTGCGGGGGC
>NZ_QXDL01000415.1:0-1422 GCF_003574345.1 Calidithermus terrae | reverse complement strand
TTGAGGTCGCACACCAGGCTGTTTACCTCGGTCTGGAGCTGGCTCGCGACGGTCGCCAGGTCGCTCGCCACGGTGGCGGGGTCGGGGCGGGTTCCGCTGCCGTTCCCCCCATAGCTCCAGCGGTTGGCCAGCAGGTCCTGCAAAGCGGCGTGCTGGGCCAGCAGGAAGCCGTGGGTGCGCCCGGCGGCCTTGGGCTTGCCGGTGGAGCCCGAGGTGAAGGTGACGAGCGCGGGGGCGGAGGGCTCGAGGGGGAGGGGCTCGAGGGCGCCCCCGCCGGCCGGGCGGGTCGCCAGCAGCTTGAGCGGCACCCGGCGCAAGCCCGGCGAGAGCGGCCACAGCAGGAAGGCTTTGGGGACCCCGATCAGGGCTTTGGGCCGGGCCAGCCCCAGGGCGTGTTCGAAGGCGGGCCGCCCCAGGCCGGGGTCCACGAACACCACCACCGCCCCCAGCGACCACAGCGCGGCCAGGGTCAGGTAGAGCTGCGCGCTCATCGGCACCAGCACCAACACCCGGTCGCCCCGGCCGATGCCCTTCGCCCGCAGGCGGGCCGCCAGCCCCGAGGCTCCCGCCACGAGCTCCCCGTAGCTCAGCGTGCCCCCCTCCTCGAGGATGGCGGGCTTGTCGGGGTGGGCGCGGGCGCGCTCGAGCAGCAGTTCGACGAGGTTCATAGTTCGCGTGCGAACAGCGCGTAGCGCCGGATCACCCGCCCGTGGCCCTGCAGGTTGGTCGAGCGGTTGGACTCCCACATCAGCGCGTGGATGACGCGCCGGAAGCCCGCCCCGAAGGCCTGGCGGTAGAAGCACTCGGCCAGCCAGCGCCCCAGCCCCGCGTACTCCCGCCCCGGCGCGATGGCGAGGGTCTTGGCGATGAGGGTGCCCGGCTGGGTGGGGTCGGGCAGGCTCAGCAGGAAGCCCACCGTGCGGCCCCCGTCCTCGGCGACCCAGACCCACTCCGGCGGCACCTTGCTCAGCAGCGGGCGGTAGAGGGCCTCGAAGGCGGGCCAGTCCAGCGGGCTGAACAGCGGGTTACCCACGAAAGCCGCGTTGGAGAGGGCGTGGATGCCGCGCAGGTCGGCCTCGAGCGTCCGGGGCACGGGGTGGCGCAGGCCGAGCCGGGCGAAGCGGGCCTCGAGCTCCGCCGCGCGGGGGTCGGGGACGTGGGCGGTGTGCAGCGTCGAGCGGTAGGTCTGCCAGGGCGTGAAGCCCGCCTCCCGCGCCCAGCCGGCGTACTCGAGCGGGTTGCGCGGCTCGAGCAGGAAGGGCGGCTCTTCCGAAGTCTCGACCACCCAGCGGTAGCCGAACCAGGTGCTCCCGTCGAGCGGGGCCACCGCCCGCGCGCAGCCCTGCCCCCGCAGGCGCTCGCAAGCCGCCCGCAGCAGGCCCACCCCGCTCTCGCGGTCCACCGCCGCGTACTGCCCGATGG
>NZ_QXDL01000414.1:0-1424 GCF_003574345.1 Calidithermus terrae | reverse complement strand
CCCCGCCGGCGGGGAGGGGGTATCCCCCCTAACCCCCCTTGCTAAGGGGGGAACAAGGCGTCTTGCGTTTGGCGCCCGACGCACGACGTACGGCCCGCGTCGGGCGTTTAACTCACGCATTGTGCCCTGCCCCCTGGCTCAATCCCGTACTCGAAGCCTACCGTTGGCCTATGCGCTGGCTGGCTTTGCTGTTGCTGCTCGGAGCGGTTCAGGCCCAGGAGACCATAGCCGAGTTGCGGGCCCGCAGCTACGGCAAGGGCGAGCTGGCCGTTGAACGCACCCTGGCGCAAAACCGGGGCTTCACCCGCTACCTGGTGCGCTGGCCCTCGGAGGGCCTGACCCAGTACGGCTTCATGAACGTGCCCGGCGGAAAGGGCCCCTACCCCGTGGTGCTGGTGCTGCACGGCTACGTCAACCCCGCCACCTACCGCACCCTGGCCTACACCACCCGCTACGCCGACGCCATCGCGCGCATGGGCTACGTGGTCATCCACCCCAACTACCGGGGCCACCCCCCTTCCCAGGGCAGCCCGGAGGGGGTCTTCCGCGTCAACTACGCCATCGACGTGCTCAACCTGGCCGCCATCGTGCGCGGGCAGAGCGGCAAGGGGCCGCTCGCCAAGGCCGACGGGAGCCGGATGGGGCTGTGGGGCCACAGCATGGGCGGGGGCATCGCGCTGCGCGTCGCGGTCGTAGACCCGCGGGTCCGGGCCGTGGTGCTCTACGGCTCGATGTCGGGCGACGAGCGCAAGAACGCCAGCCAGATCTATTACGTCTACTCGGGCCGCAGCCGGGGCCTGGCCGAGCTCAACGCCCCCGACGAGCGCATCAAAGCTATTTCCCCCATCTACCACCTGCAAAACGCCCGCGCCGCCTTCAGCGTGCACCACGGCACCGCCGACGAGCAGGTGCCCTATGCCTGGAGCGTGGAGCTGTGCCGGAAGCTAAAAGCCCTGGGCAAGAGCGCCGAGTGCTTCAGCTACCAGAACGCCCGCCACACCTTCCCCAGCGGCAGCCGCGCCGACGCGAGCTTCCTCGCCAAGGTGGAGGCTTTCTACGCCCGGGTGCTGAGGTGAAGGGCCGTAAGGCTCGCCTTGCAGACCATCCTCGAATCACTCAGTAATGAAATGCCGTGAACGGGAAAGCGACCAACTCCCGCCGACCTCGTGCCTGGCCCCTCCCCTACCGCAGCGGGGTGAGGAGGCGTGGGGTGATGACGATGACCAGGTCGGTCTCGGCGGTGGTGGTGGAGGTGGTCTTGAACAGCTCCCCCAGCAGCGGGAGGTCGCCCAGCCCCGGCACCTTCTCCACGCTCTCGGTGCGGCGGTTCTCCAGCAGCCCCCCGATCACGATGGCCTCGCCGGAGCCCACCCGCACGGTGGTGGTGGCGTCGCGGGTGGAGAAGGAGAAGGAGTTCTGGGTCT
>NZ_QXDL01000413.1:0-1429 GCF_003574345.1 Calidithermus terrae | reverse complement strand
GACCTACCCGGTGCCCCTGCCCCCGGTGGCCCAGTCGCGCTACCTGCAGTACCTGCCGGTGATCTTCCACGACGGGGACTTCCTGGGGCGCTTCCTGCAGATCTTCGAGGGCATTTGGGAGCCGCTCGAGTGGCGCCTTGACCACCTGCCCATGTACTTCGACCCCCGCACCGCCCCGGCCTCGATGGTGAACTGGCTGGGGAGCTGGCTGGGGCTGGAGTTGGACGAGCGCTGGCCCGAGGAGCGGCGGCGGCGGCTGGTGGCGGAGGGGATGGACCTGCTGCGCTGGCGGGGCACCCGCTACGGGCTCAGCCGCTGGATCGAGACGTGCACGGGGGTCGCCCCGCTGATCGAGGAGATCCCGGGGCAACCCTTCGTCTTCCGGGTTCGGCTCGAGGCGCCCGCGGGCCAGGAACTCGACCTCGAGCTGCTGACCGAGCTGATCGAAACCCATAAGCCGGCCCACGCCGGGTATGTGTTAGAGTTGGTCTGAAATCTAGGAGCCCGGCCGTGGAGAGTGGAAGCAACACAACAGACCGTCGGGTTGGGGAGCGCGTCGGCAAGTACGTGCTCCAAAACTTGCTGGGCGAGGACCACCTGGGCAAAGCGTACGCGGCCCTGGACACCGAGCTCGGCCGCCCCGCGCTGGTGCGGCTGATGCCGCGCACGGCACGACAGGCACAACGCCTGCGGGAGCTCGGGCAGGCCCTGCTGGGGCTCAAGCACCCCAACGTCGCCGAGACCTACGCCTGCGGGGAGGGCGGGGACTTCGTGTTCATCGCCAGCGAGCACCCGCCGGAGGGCAGCCTGCAGACGCTGCTGCACCGCTACGCCAAGGCGGGGGAGCGCCTTCCCCTGCAGCAGGGTCTCGAGCTCGTGCGCGACGCGGCGGCGGCGCTGGAGGAGGCCCACAGGCGGGGGATCGTCCACGCCGACGTGCGGCCCGCCAACCTGCTGCTGTGGCGCACGGGCCTGCTCGAGCACTACACCCTCAAGGTCGGCAACTTCGGGATGGCGTTGCTGGAGAGCCCCGGGGGTCTGGAGGACCTCGAGCACTTCAAGGGCGTCCCTACCCACCTGGCCCCCGAGCGCTTCCAGGGGCTACCCCCTACCGCCCACAGCGACGTCTACGCGCTGGGGGTGGTGCTCTACGAGGTCGCCACCGGGCTGCTGCCCTTCGAGGCCAAGGACGTGCGGGACGCGGCCATCCGCCACATCTACGCCCAGCCGGTCCCGCCCCGCCAGATCGTGCCGCAGTTGCCCGAGGCCCTCGAGCGCGTCATCCTGCGGGCTTTGGCCAAGAAGCCCATCGACCGCTTCGCCGGCATGGGCGAGCTGCGCGACGCCGTGCAGGGGCTGCTCGAGCGCAGCGCCCCCGCCCAGCCCCGCCCCACCCTGCGCCTGAGCCCGGAGGCGGCCGAGGCCGCCC
>NZ_QXDL01000412.1:0-1438 GCF_003574345.1 Calidithermus terrae | reverse complement strand
GGTTGCCGCGGGGTAGGCCGCGGGAGAGGGGGCAGCGGCGGGCCGTAGAAGCCCTCGGCCAGGGCCGGGTCGAGTGACATCAGCCGAAATTGTAGCGAGGGGTAAGTTCCGGCCCCGTGATTCTTGACCCTCGGCTCAGCCCCGGCGCCGGATGAGGGCGAACTCCTCGGCCCCCAGCGTGAGCAGGTCGCCCGGCTCGAGCCCGCGGCGCTGGCCCTGCGGCAGGGCCTCCCCGTTGACCTGCACCCCCTCGGCCAGGGCGAGGAGCTCGAGGCCCTGTGCCCCCGCCCGGATCTCGGCCTGGCGGGGGGCGACCCTCTGGCCCCGGATCACCACCGTGCAGCGGGGGTCGGAGCCCAGGGTGGCCTGCCGCAGGGGGAAGGGCAGGGGGTGGGTCTGGGTGTTGCCCTGGAGGGCCCAGGCGTCGAGGGCCTCGGGGGGCTGGGCGCCGCGGGCCTGGAACAGGAACTCGGCGGTCCCCAGCCGCAGGCGGTCGCCCGGGCGCAGGGCCTGCCGGGGGGTGACCACCCCGTTGACGGGGACGGGCTGGCCCTCCCAGCGCCACACGCCCTGCTCCAGGCGCAGCACCCCCGCCTTCAGCGGCAGGTCGCGCTCGCGGTAGAGCCCGATGTCGTTGGCGTCGGAGCGCCCCACCGTGACGACGGGCTTGGCGAGGATGTACTCCTTGCCCTCGTAAGGGCCGCTTCCCACCCCCACCAGCCAGGCGCTCTTGAAGGCCTGCTGGGCCCACTGCACCATCATCCCCACGAAGGCCCCCAGGACGGCGAAGCCCGCCAGCCGCGCCAGCGCGCCGCGCAGGAAGGTCTCCCACAGCACCTGGGCCAGGCTGCTCGAGGCGGGCCCCCCGAAGAGCTGCCGGATGGCCCGGTCGGCCTGGCGGAAGGCCTCCCCGAACTGCCCGGCGGTGGTGGAGAACACCAGCTCGCTCGAGCCGGTGAGGCGCTCGAGGAAGGCCCGGTCGGCGTCCTCGGTGGCGACCGCCACCAGCCGCACGCCCTGCGCCCGGGCGCGCTCGGCGGCCGAGAGGGCGGCGCGGGAGGCCACCCGGGGCGAGACGGTGGTGCTGCCGGGCATCCCGTCGGTGAAGAGCAGCAGGCTGCGGGCGGGGGTGTCGGCCTCGCCCAGGGCCTGCAGCCCGGCCTCGAGGCCCTCCGCCATCATCGTGCCGCCGCCGTCGGCGATGCGCTCGATGGCCTGGCGCAATTGGCCGGGGTCGCTGGAGAGGGGGCTCTCGAGGTGGGCGCGGCTGCCGAAGCCGACCACCGCGACGCGGGTGGTCCTGAGGTCCTGCCGGGCCACGAAGTCCTGGGCGGCCCGCTTGACCTCCTGCAGCTTGCCGGCCTCGTCCATGCTGCCCGAGGCGTCGATGACCAGGGCGATGGCGGCGCGGGCGGGGGCGCCCGCGCCGCCATCGCCC
>NZ_QXDL01000411.1:0-1447 GCF_003574345.1 Calidithermus terrae | reverse complement strand
CGGGGAGGGGGTATCCCCCCCAGCCCCCCTTGCTAAGGGGGGAACAAGGCGTCTTGCGTTTGGCGTTTTGCGTACGGCGTAGGACGTAAGACCCACGCCCGGCGTTCTACAACCCCAGCAGCGCCCCCACCCCCGCCGCCAGCAGCACCACCAGCCAGGGCGGGGCCTTCCAGTGCATCAGCAGCGTGAAGCAGCCCAGCATCAGCGCGAAGTGGGCCGGGCTGTGGACGGCGCTCGTCCACACCGGGGTGTAGAGCGCGGCCAGCAGGATGCCCACCACCCCGGCGTTGACGCCCCGGAGGGCGGCCTGCACCCCGGCGTAGCTCCGCAGGCGGTTCCAGAAGGGCAGCGTTCCCGCGACCAGCAGGAAGGCGGGCAGGAAGACGGCGACTAAGGCGATGGCGGCCCCGGCCAGCGGCTCGAGCCCCACCCGGTTGACCGCGCCCAGGTAGGCCGCGAAGGTGAACAGCGGCCCCGGCACCGCCTGCGCCGCCCCGTACCCCGCCACGAAAGCCTCCTCCGCGACCCAGCCGGGCGGCACCACCTCGGCCTGCAGCAGCGGCAGGACCACGTGCCCGCCCCCGAAGACCAGCGACCCGGCGCGGTAGAAGCTGTCGAAGAGGGCCAAGGCCGGGGTCTGGCGCAGCAGGGGCAGGGCGAGCAGCAGCGCGAAGAACAGGGTGAGGAACAGCGCGCCCGCTCGAGCGCCCAGCCGCAGGGGGAGGGGGCTCGAGGCCGCGTTCACCGGCCCCCGCAGCAGCCAGGTGCCTACCACGCCCGAGGCCGCTATGATCGCCACCTGCACCGCCGGGCCCGGCCACAGCAGGGCCACGGCAGCCGCCCCGACCGCCAGCGTGACGCGCGGCCGGTCGGGGGTGAGGCCCTGGGCCATGCCCCACACCGCCTGCGCCACCACCGCCACCGCCACCACCTTCAGCCCGTGCAGCCAGCCCGCCGAGCCCAGGTCCTCCAGCCGCGCCACGCCCAGCGCGAACAGCACCAGCAGCGCCGCCGAGGGCAGGGTGAAGCCCGCCCACGCCGCCAGCGCGCCCCACAGCCCCGCCCGGTACATCCCGACCGCCATCCCCACCTGCGAACTCGCCGGCCCCGGCAGGAACTGGCAAAGCGCCACCAAGTCGGCATAACCCTGCTCGTCGAGCCAGCCCCGCCGCCGCACGAACTCCTCGCGGAAGTACCCCAGGTGGGCCACCGGCCCGCCGAAGGAGGTAAGCCCCAGCCGGAGGAACACCCCGAACACCTCCGCCACCGCCCGCCAGCCCTTGCGCTCGAGCCCTTGCTGCACAAGGCAGAGCATAGCGGGTACGGGAGTGTGCGTCAGCTATCAGCGGTCAGCCGTCGGCGAAAGGCTCGTAGCTTGTGGTGACCCCACCCCGTCCCTCCCCGCGTGCAGGGAGGGGGTATCCCCCCTGGCCCCCCTTGTTAAGGG
>NZ_QXDL01000410.1:0-1465 GCF_003574345.1 Calidithermus terrae | reverse complement strand
CTCCCCCTCCCCGATGCCGATCTGCTCGAGGGCGCCCCCCACCACCCGCTGCACCAGCCCCGCCATCTCGGGCGAGGCGTAAGCCGCCAGCGCGCCCAGCGCGAACAGCCCGTAGAGCACGGCGTTGAGCGTCAGGTACATGCGCCAGTGCTGCCGCACCAGGGCCCAGCCCTCGCGCCACCAGCGCCTCAGGACGTTGTCGCCCCGCAGCGCCAGCAGCCAGCCCAGGGAGACGAAGGCGAACAGGCCCCAGGCCAGCGGGCTGCCGATCCACGTCGGCAGTTGCCCCCCGGCGGGCACCCAACTGATGCGCACGGGCTCGCCGTTTCGCACCAACACCCGCACCTCGCCGGTGCGCTCGCCCACGCTGGCCGGGAAGCTCACCACGGTGCCGCGGGTGCCCTCCTCCTCGAGCGGGGCCTCGAGGTTGACCTCGATCCCCTCCGGCGGGGGCGGGAAGGCGATGTAGCGCTCGAGGAGGCGCACCGTCTCCTCGGTCGGCTTGCCGAAGGCCTGGCTGGGGTCTACGGTGTACTTCCCCTCCCGCCACTCCCGCACCGCCTGCTTGGCCGCGTCGATCTCCTCGCCGTGCGCGAGGGCGAGGGAGAAGCCGAAGGCCAGGCACAGGCTCAGCAGCAGCGCCCACGCCGGCCTGAAGAGCTTGGCGAATCCCCGAAGCGCCGGGCCTGCGGCGCCGGGCCGATGACGGTCGAGCTCGAGCGGTCTCATATCTCGAGTAAGGGTATCCCCTGGCGGCACAGGGGACAGTCACCCGGGTCATAAGTGGGGAACTCGAGGGCGGTGAGGGTCTTGAAGGGCACGCCGAAGCCGGCCTTCCCGCCGCTGCGGTCCACGATGCCCCCCACCCCGATGCACCTCGCCCCCTTGGCCTCGGCCGCCTCGATGGCCCGCTTCACCGAGCCCCCCGTGGTGATCACGTCCTCGACCGCCAGGAAGCGCTCGCCGGGCCGGATGAGCAGCCCCTCGCGCACGTACATCCCCCCCTGCCCGTCCTTCTCGGCGAACAGCGCCCGCACCCCCAGCGCCCGCGCGACCACGAAGGCCAGCGTGACCCCGCCCATCGCCGGCCCGATCACGAAGTCCAGCCCCACGTCCTCGAACAGCCTGCCGATGGCTTCCCCGATCGCGTCGGCGTACAGCGGGTGCTGCATCAGCGTCACCGACTGCATGAACATCGGCGAGTGCCGCCCGCTTCGCAGCAGGAAATGGCCCTCGTGCAGGGCCCCGGTCTCACGGTACATCTGAAGCACGTCCATCAGGCTCTATGCTAACGGGCGCACAGGAAAAGCGCGCGTCACCGATGGCGTGGGGCGTGTGGGAGACCCCACCCCGGTCCTCCGCAGGGAAAGCGGTAAGCCGTCAGCGGTCAGCCATCAGCTCGTGGCCCGTAGTTGCCCCACCCCGTCCCTCCCCGCCGGCGGGGAGGGACGGGGTGGGGCAACTA
>NZ_QXDL01000041.1:0-23237 GCF_003574345.1 Calidithermus terrae | reverse complement strand
GGTCATCTTCGGCGACGCGCGGCTCGAGCAGCCCATCCGGCGGGCCCTGGCCGGGGCGGGCACCGTGGTGCATTAAGGCTTGCTCCGCCCGGGGCGGGGGCGGGCCCGGCCCGTGACTATAGTCCTGGTCGTACTTTGTGCGACAGTCGTAGAAATGCTTCCATGAGAAGTCTTAAGGGTAGAATGCTGGGGCTATGACGCGGTTCGTGTTGGTCCTGCACTCCCACCTCCCGTACGTGCGCGCGCACGGGATGTGGCCCTTCGGCGAGGAGACGCTGTACGAAGCCATCGCCGAGGTGTACCTGCCCCTCGCCCGGATGTTGGAGCGCCTCGAGGCCGACCGCGTTGCGGCCCCCATGACCATCGGCCTCACGCCGATCCTCACCGAGCAGCTCGCCGACGCCAAGGTCAAGGAGGGCTTCCTGCAGTACTGCCAGGACCGGCTGGTGCGGGCCGAGGACGACCTGGCGCGCTACCAGGCCACCGACCTCGCGGCCTCGGCGGCCCACCAGGCGGCGTACTGGCAGGAGACCTACGAGCACTACCAGCGCCTGGGCGGCGACGTGGTGGGCTTCTTCGCCCGGGCCCAGGAGCGGGGCCAGATCGAGGTCATCACCTCCTCGGCCACCCACGGCTACTCGCCGCTGCTGGGCTCGGACACCGCGCTGTGGGGCCAGATCAAGACCGGGACCGACGCCTACCGCCGCCACTACCGCCGCGAGGCCACCGGCTACTGGATGCCCGAGATGGCCTACCGCCCCAAAGGCCACTGGCAGCCCCCGGTCGAGGGGGCCAAGCCGGGGATGCGGGCCGGGGTGGACGAGCTGCTGTACAAGGCCGGCATCCGCTACACCTTCGTGGACGCCCACCTCGTGCAGGGCGGGCAGAGCCTGTCGCCCCAGATCGGGCCGTACGGGCAGCTCGAGCCCGTCGAGCTCGTCGAGTCGAGCGACGCGGTCTACCAGGTGCACGAGCTCGAGTCGGGCCTGCGGGTGATGGCCCGCAACCAGGAGACCGCGCTGCAGGTGTGGAGCGCCGACTACGGCTACCCCGGCGACGGGGCCTACCGCGAGTTCCACCGCAAGGACCCCATCTCCGGCCTGCACCACCACCGCGTCACCCACCGCAAGGCGGGCCTGGGCGAGAAGGAGCCCTACTACCCCGACGAGGCCTTCAAGCGCACCAAGGAGCACGCCCGCCACTTCGTGGGCGTGGTCGAGGGGCTGGCCCACAAGCACCCCGACGGGGTGATCTGCGCGGCCTACGACGCCGAGCTCTTCGGCCACTGGTGGTACGAGGGCCCGGCCTGGCTCGAGGCCGTCTTCCGCGAGCTCGCCCGCTCCAAGGCCGTCAAGGCCATGACCGCCCGCGAGGCCGTGCGCGGCAAGGCCGTGCGCACCGCGCTGCCCGAGGGGAGCTGGGGGCGCGGCGGCCACCACGACGTGTGGCTCAACCGCGAGACCCACGACTTCTGGCGGCTGGTCTACCGCGCCGAGCACCAGATGGTCGCCGCCGTGCAGCGCTTCGGCCGCGACCAGAACGGCAAGCGCCGCGCCCTGCGCCAGCTCATGCGCGAGCTGTTGCTGCTGGAGTCCTCCGACTGGCCCTTCCTCATCGACACCGGCCAGGCGGTCGAGTACGCCCGCGAGCGCTACGAGGACCACGCCGCCCGCTTCGCCGAGATCTACCAGATGCTGCGCGACGACCGCATCGACATCGGCCGCCTGGCCGAGCTCGAGGCCCTCGACAACCCCTTCCCCGAGGCCGACCCCAGCCTCTACGCCGCCGGCGACCAGGACGTGAGCGCGAAGAACCTGGTCGCGGAGCTGCTCGAGGCCACCTACCCCGCCCGCATGGCCCGCCGTGCCGCCAACAAGGCCGCCTACGGCAGACTCCCCGACTACCAGAGCCTGCGCAACACCCTGCAAGAAGACGAGCCCCCGCCCGTGGTCTACGAGTCCGAGGCCCAGGAGCCCGGCGAACCCCCTGCCGGGCTTGGCGAAAAAAAAATGACCCAATTGGCTGAGGCCATTCCATCTTCGGCGAGCGGCGTCACCGGAACCCGCGCTAAGGCGCCCGCCGGCAAGGCGAAGCCGTCCGAGGCCAAGGCCGAGCCTGAAGCCGGAACCGCGGAGCTCGAGCCCACAGCCCGCGACGTCTTCACCCGGATCAAGGGCATCGGCCCCACCTACCAGAAGCGCCTCTACGAAGCCGGCGTGCTCACCTTCGCCCAGCTCGCCAAGCTCAAGCCCGCCAGGCTCCTGCAGATCGTGCAGGCGCGGGTCAAGGTGGACGCCGAAGCCTGGATCGCCGAGGCCAAAGCGCTCTCCAAGAAGAGGGAGTAGCGCAAGCCGCCCCGCCACTGCAGGCATGGCGGGTGGCGGGGCGGCTTGCGGCTCGTCGGGGGTCGAGGGTCTAGGCCCAGGGCGTACGGCGTACGACGTAGGACATGCGTCTCGCGTTTCGCGTACGGCGTAATACCAGGTTTGGGTGGATCGTCTCCCATCGGGAGGCTATCCACCCCGACCGAAGGGAGTGCCCTGGGCTTCACAAAGATGTACCTCTGACGGATTTGAAGAGTATCTTTGTGAAGCCGGTATAAGACGCCCGCCCCGCGTTCAGCTATCGGCTATCGCCACCCTTATACCGCTCGATGCACGCCTGCACTTCGGCCATGGCCCGGTCGCGGCCTTCCCAGCCCGTGACCTTGACCCACTTGCCCTTGTGGGCCTCGAGCGCCTTGTAGGTCTCGAAGAAGTTCTGGATCTCGGCCTTGGTGGCCTCGGGCACGTCGGCGAGGTCTTTGATGTGGTCCCAGCGGGGGTCTTCGGCCACCACGCCCAAAATCTTGGCGTCGCCGCCCTTCTCGTCCTGCATGTCCACCATGCCGATGATGCGCACGTCCACCACCACGCCCGGGAGCAGGGGGTAGGTGGAGAGGATCACGCCGTCGAGGGGGTCGCCGTCTTCGGCCAGGGTGGAGGGGATGAAGCCGTAGTCGCCGGGGTAGGACTGTGCGGTAGGCAGCACCCGGTCGAGCTTGATCACGCCGAGGTCGGGGTCGTACTCGTACTTGTTGGTCGAGCCCCGGGGGATCTCGATGACCATGTGGACGATCTCGGGAGCTTTCTTGCCAACGGGCAACGCCTTGAGGTTCATAGCGAGGCCATTCTAACAGCCGGTGATTGTCGAACGCCGGCGCTGGGGGGCGGGTTGTGCGTCTGATACGGGTCGTACGTCCTACGTCGTACGCCTCGACCCTATACCCTCGACGAGCCGCGAGCCACACGCTACTAGCCACTGGCCCATCTCCGCCCAAAAGCATCCTTCGTCATTGAGCGTTTGGCCGTTTGCGTTTAGCCTGTAGCTCGTGCGTCTTTTGCGGTTGCGGCAGAGCAACTTTCGCAATCTGGTGACTGCCGAGTTCGCGCCGGGGCCGGGGCTGTCCACGCTGGTGGGGGGGAACGCGCAGGGGAAGACCAACCTCCTCGAGGCCATCTTCCTGGCCTTGGGCGGCGAGCTGAAGAACGGCATGATGGAGCGGGTGCGCTTCGGGCAGGGCGAGGCCCGGCTGCTGGCGGAGGTGGAGACCACCTTCGGCTCCAGCCGCCTCGAGACCCGGCTCTCGCAGGGCGGGCGCGAGGTCTACCTCAACGAGTCCTCGGCCAGCCTGCGCGAGCTGGCGCAGCTCCCCGGGGCGGTGCTGCTGGGCCCGGACGACCTCGAGCTCGTCCTGGGCGCCCCCGAGGAGCGCCGCCGCTTCCTCGACCTCCTGCTCTCGCGCTTCTCGGCCCGCTACCGCGCCATCCTCTCGCAGTACAACCGCGCCCTGCAGCAGCGCAACGCCCTCTTGAAGATGGGCGGGGCGGGGATCGGGGTGTGGAACCAGGAGCTCGTCAAGTACGGCAGCGAGATCCTCAACCTGCGCCGCCGCATCCTGGGCAAGCTCAAGCCGCTGGCCCGTGACGCCTACGCCGAGCTCGCCCCCGGCGAGCTCGCCCTCGAGCTCTTCGAGACTGTGGACCCCGCCCACTTCCTGCAGGCCCTGGAGAGCGGCCTGCAGGACGACCTCCAGCGCGGCGTGACCTCGGTGGGCCCCCACCGCGACGACCTCAACATCCTGCTGGGGGGCCTCGAGGCCGGCAAGTACGCCAGCCGCGGCGAGGCCCGCAGCATCACCCTGGCGTTGCGCCTGGCGGAGCACCGCCTGCTGTGGGCCCACCACGACGAGGCCCCGCTGCTCTTGGTGGACGAGTGGCACACCGAGCTCGACGCCCGCCGCCGCCAGGCGCTGCTCAACTACGCCGAGAGCCTGCCCCAGGCCATCCTGGCGGGGCTCGAGGCGCCCAGCATGGGCCGGATGATCCCCATCGAGGCGGGGGTGTGGGGCTGAGGGGTAGGCCGCCGGTGGCTGATGGCCGATAGCCGTGTAGGGAAAACACAGGAACCGCTCTACGCAGGCAGCAGCAGGCGCAGCCCGCCGACCAGCGCCAGCCACAGCACCATCAGCTCGAAGGCCCGCTGGGGGGTGCGGCGCAGCATCCAGCGGCCCAGCACCGCCCCCGCCAGCACCAGCGGCACCAGCAGCAGGTTGAAGCGCAGGGAGTCCCAGGTGATGAGGCCTAAGCCGGCGGCGAAGGGCACCTTGAAGCTGTTGACCGCCAGGAAGAACCAGGCGTTGACCACCACGAACTCGAGCTTCCCCATCCGCATCGCCAGCAGGTAGAAGGCCATGAAGGGCCCCGCCGCGTTGGCGATCATGGTGGTGACGCCCGCCGCCGTGCCCATGCCGGCGGTGAACAGCACGGAGGCGCCGGAGGGGGCGGGGGCGGCCGGGCGCCCCCAGAAGCGCTGGGCGAGCTGGTAGAGCGTCATGCCCACGATCAGCACGCCGATCACCAGCCGCAGCCCGGCGTCGTCGATGCGGCCCAGCAGCCCCCAGCCCAGCAGCACGCCCAAGGCGGTCCAGGGGAACAGGCGCAGCAGCAGGCGCCAGTCGGGGCGCTGGTGCAGCAGCCACACCGCCAGCACGTCGGCGCAGATCAGCACCGGCAACAAAGCGCCCGTGGACTCGCGGGCCGGGAAGACCTGGGCGAAGAGGGCCACCGCCAGCGTCACCCCGCCGGGAAGGCCGGTCTTGGAGGCCCCCACGATCAGCGCGGCCAGGGCGACGAGGAACCAGTGGAGGGGGCTCAACTCCGTCACGCCTGATTCTATTCAGGCGCCGCCGGCCCGCGCCGGGCGGTTGCGCTCGACGTGGCTCCAGGCGTGGGCGATGGCGGCGTCGGTGGTCTCGAAGAGGTGGCGGCCGTGGGCGGTGACCTCGTCGAGGAGCCCCATGCGCTCGAGCACCGCCCTCGGCTGCGGCTGCAAGCCCGAGACCAGGAACTTCACGCCCTTGCGCTCGAGGGCTTCTTTCATCGTCTGGAGGGCGTTGGCCCCGCTGGCGTCGATGACCTTGACCCGGCGCATCCTCAGGATCAGCACGTCCACGTCCTTGACCTGGGTCAGGCTCTGGATGAACTCCCCGGCGGCCGCGAAGAACAGCGGCCCCTCCACCCGGAAGGCCACCACCCGCTCGCGCAGCAGGTCGTGGTCTACGGCCAGGTGGGCGGGCACCGAGGGGCTGAGGTCCATCGGCTCGACGCTGAGGGTGTTCTTCATGCGCTGGATGAAGAGGACCCCGGCCAGCACCAGCCCCGCCTCGATAGCCAGCACCAGGTCGAAGGCCACCGTCACGCCCATGGTCACGAGCATGGTGCTGAGGTCGCTCTTGGTCGAGCGCAGGATGGCCCGCACCGCCTCCCACTCCACCATCCGCGCCGCCGTGACCATCAAGATGCCCGCCAAGGCCGCCAGGGGGATCCCCCGGGCCAAAGGGCCCAGCGAGAGCACCACCAGCAGCAGAAACAGCGCGTGCAGGATGCCCGCGAGCCGGGTCTGGCCGCCCGAGCGCACGTTGACGGCGGTGCGGGCGATGGCCCCGGTGGCCGGGATCCCGCCGAAGAGCGGGGCCACGAGGTTGGCTAGGCCCGAGCCGATGAGCTCGCGGTCGGGGTCGTGCTTCTCGCGGACGGTCATGCTGTCGGCCACCACCGCCGAGAGCAGGCTCTCGATCCCCGCCAGCAGCGCCACCGCCAGGGCCGGGCTGAAGAGCTTGCTGACGTCGCTGAGGCTCCACTCCGGCAGGCGCGGCGCGGGGAGCGTGGCGGGGATGTCCCCGACGCGCGGGACCTCCGGGAACGCCAGGCTCGCCAGCGTCACCGCGGCGAGGGCCACGATGCTGCCGGGGACGCGCCTGGCGTAGCGGCCCCACGCCACGACGATCGCGACGGTGAGCAGGGTCAGGAGGACGGTGGCGAGTTGGGGCTGCTGGAGGTAGGCCCGCAGCGCCTCCCACGTCACGCCCAGGACGTGCTCGCCCTTGGGGGTAGGCACCCCCAGCAGCGCGGGGACCTGCTGCAGGAAGATCACGACGGCGATGCCGTTGGTGAAGCCGGTGACCACGGGGTAGGGGATCAGGCTCACCAGGCGGCCCAGCCGCAGCAGCCCGGAGGCCAGCAGGAGGAGGCCGGCCATGATCCCCACCAGAAAGACCTTGTCCACGCCGTACTGCGCGACGATGGGCAGCAGCACCACGGTCATGGCCCCGGTGGGCCCGGTGATGTTGTAGCGCGAGCCGCCGAAGGCCAGGGCCAGCGGCAGGGCCACCACCCCCACGGTGAGCCCGGCCAGCAGGTCCTGCTGGAACTTGCCCAGGCTGTAGTCGCGCAGCTCCCTGCGCCAGGCCTCGAGCGGGTTGAGCAGGGCCAGGCTGCCGGCCCAGGGCGGGCTCTTCTCGGCCATCAAGCGCCGGCCTCTTCCCGGATCTGCGCCAGCAGGGCCCCCGACTGGGCGAGCTGGCGCTCGAAGATGGCGCGCCCGAGGTCGAGGAAGGCGTACACGTCGGGGTCGGCGGTGCGGTAGTAGACGCTGGTGCCCTCCTTGCGGGCCTCCACGAAGCCGCGCTGGCGCAGGACGCCGAGCTGCTGGGAGAGGCTGGGCTGCTCGAGGCCCAGCTCCTCCACCAGCCGGCCCACGCTCTTCTCGCCCTCGCGCAGCGCGTCGAGGACGGCGAGGCGCACGGGGTGGCCCAGGGCTTTGAAGAACTCGGCCTTGAAGCGGTGCAGGGCAGAAGGCATGTGAATTAGTATATTCGAATAACCAAATGTTTCAATAAACCGGCGATGGCCGGCCGTCTTAATCCATCCGGGCGCGGCGCTGGAAAGGGGCGGCCGGCCGGTAGACTATGGAGCCGTGGGCAAGCCTCGACGCATCAGCGACCTCTTAGGGCAGGCCCTCAAGCAGCACGGCCTCGAGTCCGGCTTCAAGCGCGGCGCGGCGCTGGCGTTGTGGCCCGAGATCGCGGGCGAGAGCCTCAGCCAGCTAACCGAAGCCGAGCGGCTGGAAGACGGCGTGCTCTACGTGCGCGTCTGCGACTCGGTGGTGGGCCACCAGCTCACCTACATGCGCGAGGAGTTCCTGCGGCGCTACCGCGAGAAGCTGCCGGGCGCGGTGCACGAGCTGCGCTTCAGCGTGGGGCGGCCCAGCAAGGGCCAGAAGAAGGCCCAGCCCGAGATCGTGCCCCTGCCCGCGCTCTCCTCGGAGGAGGAGGACCGCCTGCGGGCGCTGGCCCAGCAGATGCCCGAGGCCCTGCAGGGCGCCATCTACAAGGCCGCCCGGGCCGTGGTGCGGCGGCAGAAGGCCAGCCCGCACCCCCCCTGCGTCGTCTGCGGCTCCCCCAGCCCGGAGAACCCCTGCAAGAGCTGCCAGCGGATGCTCAAAGACCCCCTCATCGAGAAGGAGGCCCGCCGCCTGACCCGCCGCCCCCTGAGCGGCCGCCTCGACGGGGAGATGCTGCTGGCCGCGCGCTACCTGGCCGGGCGCGACCTCGAGGCCCAGCTGCGCGAGCTGCTGCCGCAGGTGGTGCGCGAGCCCCAGCTCCTGCCCATGCTCCAGGACACCGCCCGGCGCTTCCTGCAGCTCCAGACGGGCCAGAAGGATGTGACGGCTTATCGTCACCTGCTGCCCGAAACGCTACAGTCGCTGCTGAAAGAAGTATGATCGGGGCATCGGCTGCGCCAGGGCCGCGATAGGCTGGCACATGGAGGAACGATGTCCACCGAGATCAAACCCAAGTCGTACGGCGGCGAGACCCGGATGAAGGCGGGCCTGATCTGGTTCAACGGCCAATTGGTGCCCCAGGAGGAGGCCAAGGTCAGCGTGCTGACCCACGCCCTGCACTACGGCACCAGCGTCTTCGAGGGCATCCGGGCCTACGAGACCCCCAAGGGCCCGGCGGTCTTCCGCCTCGACGAGCACGTCGAGCGGCTGTTCCACTCGGCCAAGGTCATGATGATGGAGATCCCCTTCACCCCCCAGGCCGTGCGGGAGGGGATCTTGCAGGTCGTGCGCGAGAACGGCTACAAGAGCTGCTACATCCGGCCGCTGGCCTGGATGGGGGCCGGCAGCCTGGGCGTCAACCCCCTGCCCAACAACCCCGCCGAGGTGATGATCGCGGCCTGGGAGTGGGGCACCTACCTGGGCGACGAGGCCGTGCGCAAGGGCGCGAAGCTGGTGACCTCGAGCTGGGCCCGCTTCCCCGCCAACGTCTTCCCCGGCAAGGCCAAGATCGGGGGCAACTACGTCAACAGCGCCCTCGCCCGCATCGAGGCCCACCACGCCGGGGCCGACGAGGCCCTGCTGCTCGACAAGGAGGGCTACGTGGCCGAGGGCTCGGGCGAGAACATCTTCTTCCTGCGCGGCGGCACCCTCTACGCCGTCGAGCACGGCGTCAACCTCATGGGCATCACCCGCGACTCGGTCATGACCATCGCCCGCGACCTGGGCTACGAGGTGCGCGAGGTGCGCGCCACCCGTGACCAGCTCTACATGGCCGACGAGGTGTTCATGGTCGGCACCGCCGCCGAGGTCACCCCCGTCTCCTTCCTCGACCGCCGTCCCATCGGCCAGGGCGTCGCGGGCGAGCACACCATGCGCCTGCGCAAGGCGTACCTCGAGGCCGTGCAGGGGCAGAACCCCAAGTACGAGGCGTGGTTGACGTACGCGGGTTAGGGGTGAACGCCTAACGCCGAGCGCTGATAGCTGATAGCCGGACGCCGGGCGCGGGTCGTACGTCTTACGTCGTACGCCGGACGCAAAACGCAAAACGCGAGACCCGAAACGTGAGGGGCCAGGGGGGATAAACCCTCCCCGACTGCGGGGAGGGCCACAGGCTACGGGCTGACCGCCGGCGGCTGATAGCTGAGGGCTTATCGCTTCCCGTTTCCCGTTCCCTCCTCCATCCTCCGCAACCGCTCCATGCGCTCCGGTGTCGCGGGGTGGGTGGAGAGGAGGTCGGGGAGGGAGGCGTCGTGGGCCTGGGCGAGGCGGTGGAGGACGTTTTGTAGGGGTCTGGTGGTGCCGTAGTGGCGCAGCAGGTAGGCCCCGGCGGTGCGGTCGGCCTCGAGCTCGAAGCCGCGGGAGTAGCCGTTGTTGACCAGCACCGCGGGCAGCGAGGCGCCCAGCGAGGTCACCGAGGTCACGTCGCCCACCAGGATCGAGACCATCACGAACACGCCCAGGCCCTGGTAGAGCTGGCGGAGGCTGTGGCGGTGAATTACGTGGCCCACTTCGTGGGCCATCACGCCCACGAGCTCGCGGTCGTCCTGGGCCAGGTGCACCAGGCCGTCGGTGAAGACGACGACGCCCGAGGGCAGGGCGAAGGCGTTGGGGCCCAGCTTGGGGGAGCTGCGGAACTCGAGCCGGTAGCTATACCCCCCGCCCACGTCGCCCGCGACGCGGGCGAAGGCGGCCTCGAGCTCGCGCCGGCGGGCGGGGGGGAGCTTGGAGGGCTCGAGGAATTGCTCGTCGAGGACCTTGAGGGCTTGCCGGCTGATGGGCTCGGTCACGGCGACCGGGGTGGCGAAGGCGGCCTGGGCGGCCAGGAAGGGCAGGCCCCAGCGCACGAAGGCCCAGCTAAAGAGCACCAGGCCCGCCATGCAGGCCACCACCAGCCTCCACTGCGCCTCGAGGCGGTGCACCCAGGTCAGGCCCCGGTTGAGGCCGAGCCGGGCCTCCAGCCGCTCCACCGCCTGGCGGTCGTCGGTCTCCAGGCGGCCCTCCTCGGGCAGCCGGATCACCCGCCGGGCCTGCCCCAGCGGGGGGTTGACGCGGCAGTGCTCGATGAGGGGCTCCAGGCTCACCCCCTCCCCCGCCACCCGCAGGCGGCGGCCGTCGAAGCGCACCCGCACGGGGTGGGCCCGCGAGCTCCTGCCGTCGAAGTAGAAAGCCCCGAACTCGAGGTCGCTCATCGGCTCCATCCTGCCCTAAAGCCCCACGTCGATGTTGAAGAAGTCGGCGGCGGCCTCGCCCACGCTGCCCTCGCGCACCCTGCCCGCGGCGGCGGTGAACTCCTCGAGGTCGCCGTAGCTCACCACGGCCAGGCGCTCGAGGACGTGCTTGGTGTAGCGCACCTTGGCCCAGGGGATCGCCAGCCCCAGCGTGAAGACGATCGCCAGGAAGTTGCTGACGCTCAGCCAGACCAGGTCCCGGGTCCGGAGGTTGCTCACGAAGCGCAGCTTGCCCAGCGCGGTCTTCTGCCAGGTGTGGTTGGCGAGGCTGGCGTAGATGTGCTGCTGCACCGCCAGCATGCCCAGCACCAGCACCAAGTACCCCAGGAAGAGGCCGCCGAACACGGAGCCCGTGACCAGCGGGCCGAAGTCGCCGCCCAGGACCGCCAGCCCGCCCGAGGCGAAGAGGACCACCGCGAACAGCGCGTACACGCCCAGGCCCATCAGCGCGGCGACGACGTAGGTCGCGTAAAAAGCCCCCACCTCCCCGCCGAACTGCGCCCGGGTAGCCCCCAAAGCGGCGTTGCCGAAGACGTACTGCCGCTGGCGCCAGCGCACGTAGGGCACCAGCAGGCCCAGCGTGAGGGGCGTGAGCAGGGGCAGCAGGAAGTAGCTCAGGTAGCTCTGGCCCAGCGTGCCGTGGAAGCGGAAGCGGATGTTGCGGTAGGCCGAGTTGTAGGCCGTGAAGCGCAGCGACTGGTACAGCAGCCACGGCAGCAACACGAAGCCCAGCACCATCAGGAGCAGGCTGGCCTCGGGGGCGAAGTACTGCAGCAGGTAGTACGCCAGCAGCCCGCCCCCCACGATCAGGTGGCCCTTGAGCACGTGGACGGGCTCGGCCAGGTACTCGAAGGGGTGCCCGGCCAGGAAGGTGTGGCTGTAGAAGTACTGCCGTGCCCGCACCTTGGCCCAGGCGTAATAAATCCCCAGCGTCACCACGCTCAGGAAGAGGTTGACGACCCAGATGCGGAAGAACTCCCCCGCCGAGCCGGTGAAGGTGAAGCGGTGGTACTGCAGCCGGGGCGGGGCCACCGCCGTGAGCGGGGGCGGCTCGAGCACCGCCTGCGCCGCGTGGGGCGCTTCGGGGCCCAGCGGCCTGGCGGGGGGCGGAGGCTCGAGCAGACGGGCGTTCTCCGGGGCCAGCAGCAGGCGCTTCTTGGCCTCGTGGTATTCCTGCGGGGTGAGCTTGCCCGCGCGAAACTCCTCCCCTAGCCGCAGCAGTTCCTCCGAAAGCCTGGTGGTGTCCATAGCGCTTGGTGTCCCCTCCAATAAGGTTCTTCCTGCCCTGCCATCCCGCCGCCGGCCGCTCGCTACGCCTGTCCAGTCCGAGAAATCTCCCGCCGCTTCACGCCACGGTCACGCGGGCCAAACCCATTGTATGGAATGAGGCGGGGTATTAATGGTCATCGGAGGAATTGGCGACAGGACGGGCCTCCGGCGGAATGGTGCGGGCCGGCGGTGCCTGAATTAAAAACTAACTCCAGCAAATTATGCTATGGTGGCAGAACCCATGGCGGCGAAAACCCGGCGTAGCGAACTCAGGAAGCAGCAGCAGGTTCTTTTCAGGTCCACCCTCGAGCTGTGGCGGGCGGCGCGGCTGGAGGTCGGGCTCTACGCGCTGCTGCAGGTGGTGCAGGGGGTCATCCCCGCGGCCACGCTCTACCTCACCAAGCTGACCGTGGACGGGGTGGTGGCGCTGGCGCAGGGGCAGGAGGCTTCGATCGGGGAGCTCACCTTCTTGTGGGTGCTCGCCCTGGCGGTGGGGGCGGTGGTCGCGCCCGTCGCCCAGGTGCTCCAGGGCAACGCCTCCGACAAGTGCACCGCCCACATCAACCTGCGGCTGATGGACAAGTCGCGCGACCTGGCGGGGCTGGAGGTGCTCGAGGACGCCCGCTTCTACGACGACCTCAACGTGCTGCAAAGCCAGGCCCCCTACCGCCCGATGAACCTGCTGGTCACGCTGGCCTACCTGCTGCGCGGGTTCACCACGCTGCTGAGCCTGGCGGCGGTGCTGCTGGCGCTGGGCTGGTGGGTGCCGCTGCTGGTGCTGGCGGGGTCGCTGCCCCAGGCGCTCGTGACCTACCGGCTGCGCCGGGCCGGTTGGAACGCCATGGTCCAGAGCACCCCCGAGGCCAGGGCCATGGCCTACGACCAGCGGGTCGCCCTCAGCCACGCCTTCGCCCACGAGGTGCGGCTGTACGGGCTGCTCGAGTGGCTGCAGGGCCGCTACCTGCAAAGCTTCCAGGCCTACCACCGCACCCTGCGCAAGAGCCGCAACGACCAGGCCTTCAAGGTGCTGCCCCACACCCTGCTCTCCATCGCCGGGGGCGGCTCGGCCTTCGCCTGGACCGCCTGGCAGGCCCAGCAGGGCAACCTGGGCGTGGGGGCGCTGGTGGTGGTGGTGCAGGGCCTCGCCCGGGCCCAGAGCACCGTGCTCGAGATCATCGACATGTTCGGCCTGCTCGCGGGCCAGCACCTCGCCTTCTTCGAGAAGTACCTCGACTTCCTCGCCGTCGAGCCCCAGGTGCGCCACCCCGAGCGCCCCAGGCCCCTGCCCGCCCTCACGCCCGAGATCGCCTTCGAGAACGTGTCCTTCCGCTACCCCGACGGCCGGGCGGCGCTCGAGGGCGTCAGCTTCCGCGTCCGGCCCGGCGAGACGGTGGCGCTGGTGGGCGAGAACGGCGCGGGCAAGACCACGCTGGTCAAGCTGCTGCTGCGCTTTTACGACGTGAGCGAGGGCCGCGTCCTCGTCGGCGGGATCGACCTGCGCGAGCTGGACCTGCGGGAGTGGCGTCGCCGGGCGGGGGCGGTGTTCCAGGACTTCGGGCGCTACGCCTACACCGTGCGGGAGAACGTCACCCTGGCGGGCCTCGAGCACGCCCGCGACCTGGGGCGGCTCGAGCGGGCCGTCCTCCAGGCGGGCTTCGAGCGCGTGGTGGACGAGCTGCCGCAGGGCCTCGACACCCGGCTGGGCAAGGAGTTCGACGGGACGGAGCTGTCCGGGGGCCAGTGGCAGAAGCTCGCCATCGCCCGGGCGCTCTTCCGCGACGCCCAGGTGCTCATCCTCGACGAGCCCACCGCCGCGCTCGACCCCCGCTCGGAGTCGGCCATCTACGAGCGCTTCGCCGCGATGGCCCGCGGCCGCACCACCCTGCTCATCACCCACCGCCTGGCGAGCGTGCGCATGGCCGACCGCATCCTGGTGCTCAAGCAGGGCCGCTTGATCGAGGAGGGCAGCCACGAGCAGCTCATGGCGCTGGGCGGGGAGTACGCCGAGCTGTGGCGGATGCAGGCCGAGAAGTACGCCGAGCCCGCGGAACTGGCCCGGCCGGCGGCCGGTTCCTGAGCGGCCCTTGCACAATCCGGGCCGAGCGCCTACACTCGGATGCAAATGGTACGCGCTCTTACCGTGAAGGGTTGGTGGTGGCCTAGGTAGCCCTGGGACGGTAGAGCTTCGTACCCCTAGGGCGTTTCGACCTAGGGGCTTTTTTTATTTGGCGAAGGGAGCACAGATGCGCACGATGGAGCAGACTAGACCCACCGTTCCGGTGAAGAAGACGCTGCTGGCCGACCTCGAGACCCCCGTCTCGGCCTACCTCAAGCTCTCGGAGAAGACCACCCCGAGCTTCTTGCTCGAGTCGGTGGAGGGGGGCAAAGCCTGGGCCCGCTGGAGCTTCGTGGGCATCGGGGCGCGGCGCACCTTCCGGCTCAAGGACGGGGTGATGACGATCAACGGCGAGGCGGTCGCGGCCACCGACCCCCTGCGCACGCTCTACGGGGCCGTCCACCGCCCCACCCGGCCCGACCCCGACCTGCCCATCTTCTGGGGCGGCGCGGTGGGCTACGCCGCCTACGACCTCATCCGCCACTACGAGAAGCTGCCCGCGCTCAAGCCCGACCTGCTGGGCATCCCCGACCTGCTCTTCGTCGAGCCCGAGGTGCTGGTGGTCTTCGACCAGTTCAAGCAGCAGATGCACCTCGTCGCCCCGGCGGAGGAGGGGGACGCGGCCTCGAGGGCCGACGCCCTGGAGCGCATCGCCTGGGCCGAGAAGAAGCTGGGCGGCCCCATGCCCGGGGTGCCCGGCGAGCGGGCCGGGCGGCGGCTGGAGTTCAGCCACAACGTCACGCAGGCCGAGTACGAGGCCATGGTGGAGAAAGCACTCGAGTACATCCGCGCGGGCGACGTCTTCCAGGTGGTGCCCAGCCTGCGCATGTCGGCGCCCCTGAACGTGCACCCCTTCGCCGTCTACCGGGCGCTGCGCTCGGTCAACCCCAGCCCTTACATGGGCTTCCTCGAGCTCGGCGAGGTCACGCTGGTCTCGTGCAGCCCCGAGAGCCTGCTGCGCTCCGACGGGCGCAAGGTGGTCACCCGCCCCATCGCCGGCACCCGCCGCCGGGGTCAGGACGCCGCCGAAGACCAGGCCCTCGCCGCCGAGCTCCTCTCCGACGAGAAGGAGCGGGCCGAGCACGTCATGCTCGTGGACCTCTCCCGCAACGACCTGGGCCGGGTCTGCCGCTACGGCACCGTGCGCCCCACCCAGCTCATGAGCGTGGAGAACTACTCGCACGTCATGCACATCGTCTCGACCGTGGAGGGCGAGCTGCGCGAGGACATGAGCCCCCTCGACGCCCTGGCCTCGGTGCTGCCGATGGGCACGGTCTCGGGGGCCCCCAAGATCCGGGCCATGGAGATCATCGAGGAGCTCGAGCCCTCCCGCCGCGGCGCCTACGGCGGCAGCTTCGGCTACGTGGCCTACGACGGCCACATGGACGTGGCCCTGACGCTGCGCACCATCGTGGTAGCCAACGAGCAGATCCACATCCAGGCCGGGGCGGGGGTGGTCTACGACTCCAACCCCACCAGCGAGTACCAGGAGTGCCTGAGCAAGGCCAAGGCCATGTTGAGGGCCGTTCAGATGGCCGAGGAGGGCTTATGAGCGCCAGGTTCGCGGGGTCCGTAGGGACGACGCGCGCGTCGTCCCTACGGCGGGCCCCGAGGCACGCGAGGGGGCCGGCATGCGGCGCGTCCTGACCGGCATCCGCCCCACCGGCCACCTCCACGTGGGCCACTACTTCGGCATGCTCCGCCAGACCGCCGAACTCCAGGACCACTTCGAGACCTTCGTCATGATCGCCGACGTGCAGGCCCTCACCGACAACTTCCACCAGCCGCAGAAGGTGCGGGCGATGGTGCTCGAGGTGGCCTACGACGTCATCGCCAGCGGCTTAGACCCCCGGCGCTCGACGCTGTTCATCCAGTCGCTGATCCCCGAGATCGCCGAGCTGACGGTGTTCTACGGCAACCTGGTGACGGTCGCCAGGCTCCAGCAAAACCCCACCGTCAAGACCGAGATCGCGCAGAAGCGCGCGCTGTTCGGGGATTCGGTCACCTACGGCTTCCTGGGCTACCCCGTCTCGCAGGCCGCCGACATCACCGCCTTCGACGCCGACTTAGTGCCGGTGGGCGACGACCAGTTGCCCCAGCTCGAGCAGACCCGCGAGATCGTGCGCAGGTTCAACCGCATCTACGGCCCCACCCTCAAGGAGCCCCAGGCCCGCGTGCTCGACACCGCCCGCGTCCGGGGGCTCGACGGCGACGCCAAGATGGGCAAGAGCCTGGGCAACGCCCTCTTCCTCTGCGACCCGCCCGAGCAGACCGCCCGAAAGGTGGCCGGCGCCCTCACCGACCCGCAGAAGCAGCGCCTGGGCGACCCTGGCCGGCCGGAGGTGTGCACGGTGTTCGAGTACCACGGGCTGTTCAGCCGGGAAAAGCTGGCTTCCATCGCTACGGAGTGCCGCTCGGGGGCGCGGGGCTGCGTGGCCTGCAAGCGCGAGCTGGCGGGTGGGGCCAACGCCTTCTTAGGGCCCCTGCGGGCGAGGCGGGCGGAGCTCGAGGCCCGCCCCGGCGAGGTGCTGGAGATCCTGATGGAGGGCACCCGCAAGGCGCGGGCCGTCGCGCGGGGAGTCCTGGCGCGGGTCAAGGAGCGCATGCACCTGGACTACCTGGGAGGGGCGGCATGAAGCGGATCCTGATGATCGACAACTACGACTCCTTCACCTACAACCTGGTGCAGTACCTGGGCGAGCTGGGCGCGGAACTCACGGTGTGGCGCAACGACCGCTTCGCGCTCGAGGACGTCGCCGCCTTCGACCCCGACGGCATCGTGGTCTCTCCCGGCCCCTGCACGCCCAAGGAGGCCGGGCTCTCGGTGCCGCTGATCCGGCGCTACGCGCCCGAGTACCCCATCCTGGGCGTGTGCCTGGGCCACCAGAGCATCGGGGAGGCCTTCGGGGCGCGGGTGGTGCGGCACCGGCTGATCGTGCACGGCAAGACCAGCCCCATCGAGCACGACGGCAGCGGGGTGTTCGCCCACTTGCCCACCCCCTTCACCGCCACCCGCTACCACTCGCTGGTGGTGGAAGACCTGCCCGAGGAGCTGCAGGCCAACGCCTGGGTGGACGAGCCGGTAGGCCGCACGGTGATGGGCCTGCGCCACCGCGACTACCCCACCTTCGGGGTGCAGTTCCACCCCGAGTCGGTGCTGACCGAAGGCGGCAAGCAGATGCTGGCGAACTTCCTGGAGATATGCCGGTAGCCAACGCGATCAGCTATGGGCTATCGGCCATGAGCCAAGGTTATTAAGCTATCAGCCATGATCTCCGTCATCGTCCCCCTCCACCCCGTCGAGGACCGGCGGGAACTGCTCGAGGCCAAGCTCCGCGCCCTCGAGGGGCAGGGCGAGCTCGAGGTCGTCCTCGTCGGCAGCACGCCGCACCCCTACGCCTTCCTCGACGCGTACAAGCCGCCTTACCCTCTGCGTACAATTCACGACCCCCAGGCCGGCAGCGCCGGGCACAAGCGCAACCGGGGGGCCGCCGCCGCCAAGGGCGAGCACCTGATCTTCTCCGACGACGACGTGGTGCCCGAGCCGGGCTGGCTCGAGGCCTTCCGCCAGGCCTTCGCCCGCGAGGCCGCGGTCTACCTGGGCGGCTTCCGCTTCCGGGAGGGCCACGCCTGGAAGCCGGCCCTGCGCTTCGGCCGGGTGGGCTTCAACAACGTCAACGGGGTCGCGCTGGGGATGCCGCGCGCCCTCTTCGAGCGGGTCGGGGGCTTCGCGGAGTGGCTCGAGGGCTACGGCGGGGAGGACCTCGAGTTCGGCTACCGGCTGGCGAGGGCCGGGATCCCGCTGCGCTACCTGCCCCAGGCCCAGGCGCGTCACCTCGGCCCCACCCCCGCCCGCGACCTGCTCAAGGCCCGCCAGGCCGGGGCCCAGGCCGCCCGCATCGCCCGCTACCACAAAGACCCCAAGCTGGCGCTCGAGCTGGGCGTGCACCCGGCGCAGCTCGTGCTCAAGATGACCACCCTGCCCTGGATGAAGGGCCTGCTGGGCTACACCGGCGACTACGAGCTGGCCTACGCCTGGGGTGCCTGGGAGACGCGCTACGACCCGCCGCCGAGCGGCCAGCAGGCCTGAGCCCTGTCGGGAGAGCTATGGACGTACTGAAGAAAGCCCTATCCGGTGAGCCTTTATCCCGGGAAGAAGCCCGCGCCCTGATGGGCCGCATCATGGCGGGCGAGCTGACCCCGGCGCAGATGGCCGGCGTGCTGGTGGCCCTGCGGGTGCGGGGGGAGACGCTCGAGGAGATCACCGGCTTCGCCGAGGGGATGCGCGAGGCGGCGGTGACGATCCGGGTCTCGCGCAAGCCGCTGGTGGACGTCGTGGGCACGGGGGGCATCGCCCCCGACGCCTTCAACATCTCCACGACCTCCTGCTTCGTGGTGGCGGCGGGCGGCGTGGCCGTCGCCAAGCACGGCAACCGATTGGCCTCCTCGCGCTCGGGGTCCTTCGACCTGCTCGAGGCCCTGGGCGTGCGGCTCGACACCCCGGTGGAGCGGGTGGCCGAGGGGATCGAGGCGCTGGGCATCGGCTTCCTCTTCGCCCGCAACCACCACCCCGCCATGCGCCACGTGGCCCCGGTGCGCGCCGAGCTGGGCGTGCGCACGGTGTTCAACATCCTGGGCCCGCTCACCAACCCCGCCTACGCCAGCCACTACGTGCTGGGGGTGTACACCCCGGCGCTGCTCGAGACCTTCGCCAACGCCGCGCGCAAGCTGGGCGCCGAGGCCGCGCTGGTGGTCCACGGCGACGGCCTCGACGACTTCGGGCTGTGGAACAACCAGCTCGCCGAGCTCCACAACGGCTCGGTGCGCCGCTACAGCCTCGCCCCCGGCGAGGTGGGCCTGCCCAGCGCCACCTACGACCAGATCACCGGCGGCACCCCCCAGGAGAACGCCGTCACCGCCCGCGCCATCCTCTGCGGCCAGGAGCGCGGCCCCCGCCGCGACGCCGTAGCCCTCACCGCCGGGGCGGCCTTCTACATCACCGGCAAGACCCCCAGCATCGCCCAGGGCGTCGCCCTGGCCCAGGAGGTGCTCGACAGCGGCGCGGGGCTGGAGCTGCTCGAGCGCCTGGTGCGCTTCACGCAGGGTTGAAGAGGTCGATGGTCGAACGCCCAACGTCGAACGCTTAACGCAATACGCAATACGCAATACGTCGATGGTCGATAGCGGGGGCCAGAGGCGGGGCGGGCACGGGGGCCCGCCCCTACGAAAGGTGTTTCGCGTCTTGCGTTTTGCGTACGACGTACGACGTAGGACGTACGACTGGCATTTAGCGTTTGGCGTTTAGCGTTCGGCGCTCAACTATCGACGTCAGAAGATCTGCGTCAACCCCAGGCTCGGCGTCGAGGTCCCCCGCTCCTGGTCGATCTTCATGGCCTGCACCTTGAAGTGCTGGCGGCTGGTGGCGTTGACCATGCCGGTCTCGTAGTCGATGAGCCCGTCGCGGTAGAGGTCGGCGAGGTGGTCGTCGAAGGTCTGCATGCCGTCGAGGCGCGACTCGCGGATGGCCTCGTAGATCTGGGAGGTGCGCTCGGGGTCTTTGATCATGTCGCGGATGCGCAGCGTGCCCTTGAGGATCTCCATCGCCGCGACCCGGCCGCCGCCCATGCGGGGCAGAAGCTTCTGCGAGATGATGCCCACCAGGCTCTCGGCGAAGAGGATGCGGGCCACGTCGCGCTCGTGCGGGGGGAAGAGGTCGAGCAGGCGGTTGATGGTGCGCACCGAGTCCTGGGTGTGCATGGTGGAGAAGACCAGGTGGCCGGTCTGGGCGGCCTCGAGCGCCGCCGCCGCGGTCTCGTGGTCGCGGATCTCCCCGATCATGATGGTGTCGGGGTCCTGGCGCATGGCCGCGACGAGGGCCTCGTGGAAGCCCAGGGTGTCGCTGCCGAGCTCGCGCTGCACGATGATCGAGCGCTTGGGCTTGAAGAGGTACTCGATGGGGTCCTCGATGGTGACGATCATCTCCGCGTGGCGGGTGTTGATCTCCTCGAGGATGCGCGCCAGCGTCGTGGACTTGCCCGAGCCCGTAGGCCCGGTGACGAGCACCAGCCCCTTCTCCTGGTTGGAGAAGAAGTCCAGGCTCTCCTGGGTGAGCGCGCACATCTTCAGCTTCTCCTCGTCGGAGTTGATCACGCGCATCACCACGCTGATGGAGCCTCGCTGCTTGAAGAGGTTGACGCGGAAACGGGCCACCCCGGGCAGGCTGTAGGCCAGGTCCACCTGGTGCCGCTCCTCGAAACGCTGCTTGTGCTGCGGGGTGCACAGCACGTCCACCAGCGAGGCGGTGTACTGGGGCGGGAGCTTGGTCTGGCCTAGGGGGGTCAGCCGGCCGTGGATACGGACCATGGGCGGCAATCCCACGTGCAGGTGCAGATCCGACGCACCCTGGGCGACAATGCTGGCGAGCATCTCCTGAAAGGTCATACCTCGTTCAGTCTGACAGGCCTTTTCATAATTCCTGGTACATTCGTCACCGACCTTCCGCTCTACACTCAGAACACAAAGGGAGCCCCGGCGAGGAGCCTCTATAGGCTCCAGGAGGAGGGAACATGTACAAACGCGTGCTCATGCCGACCGACGGAAGCGCCTGCAGCCTGGCGGCGATCCGGGAGGGCCTCGAGGTCGCCAAGACCCTGGGCGCGGAGGTCACCTTCTTGTACGTGCTGGAGAACCCCACCGGCCTGTGGATGGCCCCCGAGAGCGGCGCCTACGTCCAAGAGCTCGTCCAGGACCTCAAGACCGCGGGCCAAACCGCGCTTAGCGAGGCCGAGAAGCTGGCTAAGGAGGCCGGGGTGCCCTCCAGCGGCAAGCTGCGCGAGGGCAACGCCACCGCCACCATCGTGGACGAGGCCAAGAACTACGACCTTCTGGTGATGGGCACCCACGGCCGCACCGGCCTCGACAAGCTTCTGCTGGGCTCGGTGACCGAAGGCGTGCTGCACCGCACCAACCGGCCCGTGCTGGTGGTGCGGAGCCGGTGAAGAGCTAGCAGCCGTCAGCTCGTGGCTCGTGGTTGCCCCGCCCCCGTCCCTCCCCGCGGGCGGGGAGGGTTTATCCCCCCCAGCCCCCCTTGCTAAGGGGGGTGACAAGGCGCCCCGCGTACAGCGTACGACGTACGGCGTACGACGCACGACCCGCGCCCGGCTATCGACCCTCGACCCTATACACCCCGTTCATATTCCTTGCCGCAGCTTCAGCAGCACCGCCTCCATCCCGAAGCGCCAGTTGGCCGCCAGTTTATCCACAGCCTTGTCCACATCCCCCTGGCGCAGCGCCCCGGCGACCTCGCGGTGCTGCCCGACCGAGAGGGCGATGAGGCTGGGGTCTTGCATGTAGAGGCGCTCGTAGCGCTGCACGGTGCGGCGCAGGCCCTCGAGCGTGCCCAGCAGGCGCTGGTTGGGGCAGCGGGAGAGGAGGGTGCGGTGCCAGAGGGCGTCGAGCCGGCGGGCCTGGTCCTGGGCGGCCTGGGCGAGGGCCTGGTTGTGGCGCTCGAGCTCGGGCAGCACCGACGCCACCAGGGCGCCGCTGGAGCGCAGGGCCAGCCCCTCGAGGGTCCAGAGCATGGGGTAGACCTCCTCCACCTCCTGCTCGCTCAAGGGCTGCACGCTGAAGCCCCGCGCCAGGTCGTGGCGCACGAAGCCCTCGCGCTCGAGCCGGAACAGCGCCTCGCGCAGCGGGGTGCGGCTGACGCCCAGCTCTTCGGCCAGGCGCGACTCCACCACGCGGCCGCCGGGGGGGAGGGCGGCCTCGAGGATCTGCTCGAGCAGCAGCGCGTACACGTCGGCGCGGCGGGGGGCGCGGCTCATCCCAGCCATTCCCTGACCTGCTGCGGCGTGAGGTTGCCCCCGCACAGCACCGTCGCGACCCGCCGGCCCCGGAAACGCTCGCCGTGGGCCAGCAAGGCCCCCACCCCCACCGCGCCGGAGGGCTCGACCACCAGCCCCAGGTGGCGGTGCAGCCGGCGCATGGCCTCCAGCGTCACCGCGTCCTCGACCAGCAAGACGTCGTCCACCACGCCCCGCAGGTCCTCGAGGGCCTCCGGCACCGGCAGCCGCACGCCGATGCCGTCGGCGACGGTGTGGATGCGCTCGTGGGTAACCAGGCGGCCGCTGCGCCAGGACTGCTCCATGGCCGGGGCCCCCGCCGCGCACACCCCGATCACCGCCACCTCGGGGCGATGGGCCTTGACCCAGTGCCCGACCCCCGCCAGCAGCGCCCCGTTGCCCAGCGGCACCAGCAGCGCGTCGAGGGGCTGGGGGTAGCGCAACAGCTCGAGGCCGATGGTCCCCGCCCCGATGGTGGGCTCCACGTCGCGGCTGTCCTCCACGAAGACCGCGCCGACGTGGGCGGCGTAGGCCTTGGCCGCCAGTTTGGCGGCGTCGAAGTCCTCCCCCTCCAGCCGCAGCCCGGCGCCCAGCGCGCGCATGCGCTCGAGCTTGAGCGCATTGGCGTTGACGGAGGCGAAGACCGTGAGCGGCACCCCGTGCTTGCGGGCCGCGTAGGCCATCCCCTGCCCGAAGTTCCCCGCCGAGGCGCAGACCACCGGCGCGGGGCCCTTGGCCCCCACGTGCCGCTGCATGAAGCAGTCGGCGCCCCGGCCCTTGAAGGAGCGGATGGGGTTGACGGTTTCCACCTTGACCACCACCTCGACCCCCAACTCCGCCGAGAGGGACTCGGCCAAGAACTGCGGCGAGTTCAGGAACACGGGGTCAATGCTGCGGCTGGCGGCCTCGATGGCTTGAAGGGAGATTCTTGAACTCATGGTTCCTCCAATGGACTCGCTGCGGGAGTCGCCGGTAGCTGATCGCCCAATGCGCGGTGGTGTGGGTCGTACGTCGTACGCGAGACGCCAAACGCAAGACGCAAAACGCTTCGGCCATCGACTATCAGCTACCGACTATCGACGTCTTCTCAAGCGCAGAACTCGCGGGCGGTCTCGAGGTAGACGCGGGCGCAGTGCTCCACCGAGTCCAGGTCCACCCACTCCTCCGCCGCGTGCGCCCCGGCCCCGCGCGGCCCGAAGAGCAGCGTGGGGATGCCGGCGGTGGAGAGCACCGCGCAGTCGGTCCAGAAGGGGAGGCCCCTGACCTCGGGCTCGTGGCCGAGTTCCGCCCGCGCCTTGGCCCGCAGCAGGCCCAGGATGGGCTCGGACTCGGGGAACTCGTGGGGGCGGCGCTCGAGCCCCCTCCGCAGGCGGTAGCGGAAGGCGGGGTCTTCGGCGGCGAGGCGCTTCAGCACCTCCTCCACCTCGCGCTCGACGTTCTCGGCGCTCTCGCCGGGGACGGTGCGGCGCTCGAGGGCGAGCTTGCAGGAGGCGGGGTAGCTGGAGAGCTCCTGGCCGCCCTCGATCAGCGAGGCGTGCAGCGAGGGGGTGCCCAGCAGGAGCTGGAGCGGGTAGCCCGCCAGGCGCCGCTCGAGCCAGCCCCGCACCCGCGCCTCCGCCC
>NZ_QXDL01000409.1:0-1485 GCF_003574345.1 Calidithermus terrae | reverse complement strand
GGCGGGGGCTGTGGCAGCTTGGGGGGCCTCCGCCTCCCCCCGGTAGGCCCGGGCCAGCTCGTGGGCCGCCCGGCGGTACCCCCCGCAGTACCCCCCGCAGGGCCTACTCGGCCTGCTTGACGCCGTGGTATTTGCGTTGGGATTCTCTGGAAGCTTCCTTCACGCCCCTACCCCTATAGAATCTTGGCCGCCCGCATGATGGCCGGGATCAGCACCACGTCATCGAAGGTCGGGCCGTCGTAGTCTTTGCGCTTATTTGCTAGCCCCTTGAAGTAGTCCCAGTTGGCGGCGTGGAGGAAGGTGTCCACCCCGTCACGGACGTGCTCGAGCATCCAGGGGTGGTCCTCCTCGGGGATCTCGGGGTAGGAAGTACGCAGGACCTGCAGGCACAGCCGATCGACGAGCTCGCCGCTCACCTGCTCGCGGCGGTCCACAGCCTTGAAGATCTCGGCCAGGGTCTTGCCCCTGACCACGTGGTAGTGGCTATGGGTCAGCTCTGAAGGTTCCTTCACGTCCACGTTACTTCCTCCCCTTAATCCTACGGTTTAGCTCGAACACCCAGCTCTCATCGAAAGAGCGGGTCCTGCCCACAAACTGCAAGGCCCCTCCCCTGCCCGCCGTGGGATAGGCCGAGGTGGTGAACTCGTAGTTGGCGACGTCAGGGTTGTTGCCTGTAGGTCTGGGAACCTTGACTGCTTCAATGTCCAACGCACTCTTCGGGATCTTGATGACCACCTCGGGCAGCCCGTCGGTGAAGCCGTACCAGCGGCCCTCCAACTGCGACATGTAGGCCGCCTCCTCCGCGCTCAGCGTGCCCACGTTGGTCATGAAGGAGTCCTCGCTGATCCGGCCTGCCTTGAGGTACTTCTCGACGGCGTACCGGGACGTGTAGCGGTAAACATACTCTTCTTTCTCCAGCAGCGCCAGCAGCAGCTTTCTGTACCGCTCCCCGAACTGGGCGTCGCGCAGGCGCTCCGCCTCGCTGAGCTCGGCCAGCTTGCGGGGCATCTTGCCCTGGTACAAACTGTCCAATACCTCATTGCGAACAGCGGGATCTTTACTATTCAACAACATTAGCTCCTCCCGTGTCAGGTTCCTGGTCTGCACCGGGTACTCGAGCTTGAGCCTCGCCAGCTCCTCCACGAACCCGGGCCTGATGCTCCGGGGGTCCATCTCGCGCAGGGCCCGGGACACGCGGGCGGCGGGGTGCTCGGCGAGCAGGCGCTCGAGCGCCGCGGGGCCGCGGGCGGTCTGGAGCAGGGCCTTCAGCTCGAGGGGGTCGGGGATCTTGCCGAGGAGGCGCTCGAGCCGCCGGGCGTCGTTGCCCGCCAGCCGCAGCAGGGCCTGGCGCTGGGCGGGCTGGAGCTTGGCGAGGGCCCGGCGCGGCGAAGGAGGCGCGGTTGAACAGCGGGGCCTCCTCATGGTCCGGCGGGTTGAACAGGCACTCGAAGCAGCCCTCCCCCCGGCCCGTCAGCAGGGCGTGCC
>NZ_QXDL01000408.1:0-1494 GCF_003574345.1 Calidithermus terrae | reverse complement strand
CTTGTCATTACCCACATCTCAACCCTGTATGGTTCGAGACGATGGAACTGCATCCCGAGGATCCGGTTCAATGGGCCAGCCTGCATTTCGCGGAGGCCGAGCTGGGCGACGCACGGCGGGTAAAACGGGCCGAGGGCATGGCCGCGGCCATGCTTCGGGCCCCGGGGGAGAGCCTACCCCGGCTGTTCGTGCACCCCCGTGAGGTCAAGGCCGCTTACCGCTTCCTGGACAACCCTCACGTCGACCCGGAGGGCCTGCAGGCCGGGCACCGTCAGCGGGTGAGGGAAGCCATGCAAGCCCCGGGCACCTATTTGCTGATCGAGGACAGCTCGGAGTTCTCCTACTCCGGGCGCCAGCCCGTCGGGGGGCTGGGCTTCATCGGCAACGCCCGTGAGGGGTTACAGGGTTTCGTGCTGCACAGCGTGCTGGCGGTGCGCTGGTGGGGGAAGACGGACACGGGGAAAAGGAAGCGTCCCGGGGTGGAGGTGCTGGGGGTGGCGGGGCAAAGCTACCGCGTGCGTCGGGAGAAGAGGGGCCGGGGTAAGGAGTCATCCACCCGGCGCAAGCACCGGCCTCGGGAGAGCGAGGGCTGGATCCACAGCGGGGACCGGCTGGGCAGCCCGCCTCCCGACCCCCGGGTGCGCTGGGTGCGGGTGGCGGACCGGGGGGCGGACCTCTACGAACTGCTGGCGCGGTGCCGGGAACTGGGCCAGGGCTTCGTCATCCGGGCGGCCCAGGACCGGGGATTGGTGGATCCGAGGGGTGGGAAGGGGGTGGGACGGCTGTTCCCCGCCCTGCGGGCAGAGGCTTCTCGGGGTAGCTTCGAGCTGGGGTTGCGGGGGCGTGGGAGCCGACCGGCCCGGGTGGCCCGGCTCCAGGTGAGCGCCCTGAGGGTGCACCTGGTAGCCCCCCAACGACCGGGTCACGCCCGTGGTGGCTTATCCCCGGTAGCCTGCACCGCGCTGCGGGTGTGGGAGGAGAGCCCTCCGGAGGGGGTGGGGGTGGAGCCGCTGGAGTGGGTGCTGCTGACGGATCAGGGGGTCGGCAGCTTCGCCCAGGCAGAGGAGGTGGTGCAGCAGTACGCCACCCGCTGGCTGATCGAGGAGTTCCACAAGGCCCTCAAGACGGGACTGGGGGCCGAGCGCCTACAACTGGAGCGCGCGGAGCGGATTTTCGCGGCGGTGGCCCTGATGAGCGTGGTGGCCACCCGGCTGCTGGCCCTGCGGGAGTGGGTGCGCCTCATCCCCGAGGCTCCGGCGGAGCACGGGGGGCTGGCGGCGCCGGAGCTGGAGGTTTTGCGCGGCTACACCCACCAGCCCCTGCGCACGGTGGGGGAGGTGGCCCTGGCCCTGGGGCGGCTGGGAGGCCACCAGGGCCGCAAGGGGGACGGGATGCCGGGCTGGCTCACCCTGTGGAGGGGGATGGCCAGACTGCAAACCCTAGTCGAAGGTGTGCGTCTGGCACGTAAAATCAAGACTTATGGGTAATGACAAG
>NZ_QXDL01000407.1:0-1505 GCF_003574345.1 Calidithermus terrae | reverse complement strand
ACTCCTTAGAAAGGAGGTGATCCAGCCGCACCTTCCGGTACAGCTACCTTGTTACGACTTAGCCCCAGTCATGAGCCCGGCCCTCGGCGCCTGCCTAGGGCTACCGGCGACTTCAGGCAGAACCCACTTCCATGGCTTGACGGGCGGTGTGTACAAGGCCCGGGAACGTATTCACCGCGGCGTGGCTGATCCGCGATTACTAGCGATTCCGGCTTCATGGAGTCGAGTTGCAGACTCCAATCCGAACTGGGGCTGCGTTTGCGCGATTGGCTCCCCCTCGCGGGGTGGCGGCGCTCTGTCGCAGCCATTGTAGCACGTGTGTCGCCCAGGCCGTGAGGGCCATGCGGACCAGACGTCATCCCCGCCTTCCTCCCGCTTTCGCGGGCGGTCTCACCAGAGTGCCCAGCCGGACTGCTGGCAACTGGGGATAGGGGTTGCGCTCGTTGCGGGACTTAACCCAACATCTCACGACACGAGCTGACGACGGCCATGCAGCACCTGTCTCCGCGCTCCCTCGCGGGCACCCCCCCCTTTCGGCGGGGTTCGCGGGATGTCAAGGCCTGGTAAGGTTCTTCGCGTCGCTTCGAATTAAACCACATGCTCCACCGCTTGTGCGGGCCCCCGTCAATTCCTTTGAGTTTCACACTTGCGTGCGTACTTCCCAGGCGGAGTGCTTAACGCGTTAGCTACGGCACCCGGCAGGAGCCGGACACCCAGCACTCATCGTTTAGGGCGTGGACTACCCGGGTATCTAATCCGGTTTGCTCCCCACGCTTTCGCGCCTCAGCGTCACAGGTCGTCCAGGCAGCTGCCTTCGCTATCGGCGTTCCTTCCGGTATCTGCGCATTTCACCGCTACTCCGGAAATTCCGCTGCCCCCTCCGACCGTCTAGCCCGACAGTATCCAACGCACCCCCGGGGTTGAGCCCCGGTCTTTAGCATCGGACTTGAGGGACCGCCTACACGCCCTTTACGCCCAGTGAATCCGGGTAACGCTCGCACCCTCCGTATTACCGCGGCTGCTGGCACGGAGTTAGCCGGTGCTATTACCTCGGTACCGTCACCATCGTCCCGAGTTCAGAAGTTTACACCCCGAGGGGCTTCGTCCTTCAAGCGGTATCGCTCGGTCAGGCTTTCGCCCATTGCCGAAGATTCCTAACTGCTGCCTCCCGTAGGAGTGGAGCCCGTGTCTCAGTGCTCCTGTGGCTGGCCGTCCTCTCAGACCAGCTACGCGTCGTCGGCTTGGTGGGCCGTTACCCCGCCAACTACCTGATGCGCCGCGGGCCGATCCCCAAGCGCCGAGGCTTTAGACGCCCGCCATGGCCGGCGTCCACATGGGGGATTAGCCGGGGTTTCCCCCGGTTTTCCCCCGCTTGAGGGCACGTCTCCCACGTGTTACTCACCCGTCCGCCACTGGCCGGCCGAAACCGGCCCGTGCGACTTGCATGTCTTAGGCATACCGCCAGCGTTCACCCTGAGCCAGGATCAAACTCTCCAAGAACAGGC
>NZ_QXDL01000406.1:0-1508 GCF_003574345.1 Calidithermus terrae | reverse complement strand
GACCCCGACTGCCCGCCCCCCCAACCCGTCCGGGCCACGCCTCCCGTGTCCCCCCGCAGGGCCCGCCTGCAGCGGGAGTGGCTGCACCTAGAAATCCAGCGCTACCGGCGTCGGCTCGAGGAGGCTGGGGAGGCTCCTCCCGACCTTGGCGAAAGGATCCGGCAGCGGCAGGGCAAGGGCAGCCCCCTCCCCGCCGCCCTGCAGGCCCACCTCGAGCGCCACCTGGGCGGCCCCCTGCCCAAGATCGTGATCCACGCCGACGAGGAGGCCGACGCGCTGGCCGGGGCGCTGGGGGCCGAGGCCTTCACCAGCGGCCCCGACGTCTTCTTCCGCAAAGGAGCCTACGACCCGGAAAGCGAGGCGGGGCAGCGGCTCATCGCCCACGAGGCCGTCCACGTGCTCCAGCAGGCCCGGGGGCCGGTGGACGGCACGCCCACCGGGGGCGGGGTCAAGCTCTCGAGCCCTTCCGACCCTTACGAGCAGGAGGCCGAGTCCAAAGCCCGGACCCTCCCCAAGCTCGACCGGCGTGCCGCCGCGCCTCAGCCCCGCGAGCCCTGGAGCAGGGCCAGGGAGCGCTGGCAGGACACCACCCAGCGCCTCATACGCGAGTACCGGGCCCGCCAGGACGGCCCAGCGATCGCCTCGGAACTCCGGCGCCTCCAACCCGACGACCGCAGCGCCGTCGAACGTGCCTTGCGAACCTTCCTCAGCCGGGGCGAGTGGCGCAGCCTGCAAAAGGCCCTCGAGGCTCCTACCCCGGCTGCCTCACCCGCGGCTTCGGTCCCGTGCGACAAGGGCCCCGAAACTGCCCCCGTCGAGCCGCTCGAGCCGCGAGTAGCTACCCCCCGTATCGAGCCGCGAGTAGCTACCCCCCGTATCGAGCCGCCAAACGCTACCCCTCGGCTCGAGCCCACGGTGGCCCAGCGTTTCGCCAACCGCGAGGTGGCGGTGCAGCGCAACTGGCTCACCGATGGCCTGAAGAAGGTGGGCAACGCGGCGGGGAATGCGGTGGGCGCGGGCTTCGACCTCGTCAAGGACAAAATCGCCGACCTCGCCGCCAACCTCCCCGGCTATAAGGAGCTGACCCAGGCCCTGGGCCACGACCCCATCAGCGGAAAGAACGTGCAGGTTCAGCCCGGCGCCTTCCTCAACAAGCTGCTCGGCCTGCCCGTGGTTCCCCCCTTCGCCCGCAACGTCCTCGAGGGGCTGCAAAAGGCCGGTGAGGCGGTGAGCCGCGGATGGAACTGGTTCAAGGGCGAGTTGGGCAAGCTCAACCTGGGCCCAGCCTTCAAGAACATCGTGGATGGCCTGAGATCCCTGGGCCCCAGCGACCTGCTGAGCCCGGTCAGGGCCTTCAACGAGAAGGTCAAGGCCCCGGTCATGGCCGCCATCAACCGCTTCCTCGGGTTAGCCAAGAATAGCGTCTTGAAGCTGGGCGAGTTCGTGCTGGACGCCCTCGCCAAGAACCCTACCGCTAAGCGCGTGGTGGAGGGGGTCAAGGGGGCGGG
>NZ_QXDL01000405.1:0-1527 GCF_003574345.1 Calidithermus terrae | reverse complement strand
CGCCTCCTCCGGCCGCGACCCCGCCCGCCGCGGCGGATTCCCTCCGGGACGGGGCGAGCCCCGCGCGCCCGGAGGAGGCGCGGCGGGTGGCGGTTTACCCGGTGGACGACCCGCAGATCCTGGCGCCCCTGGCCCAGGGCCTGCTGCCGCAGAGCAGGGTCTTCGTGCTCACCCAGCCCCGCGCCCTGGTGGTCGAGGCCACCGAGTCCCAGCACCAGCAGCTCGCGGCCCTGCTGAAGGCGCTGGCGGAGGTCGGGGGCCCGGCGCGCCCGGGGGACGACCCCCACGCAGACGAGCATGCCGCCGGGCCCGGCGGCCTCCCGCCGCAGGAGGCGGCGGCGAGTCCTCTGCCGGGACGAGCCGCGCCCGTGCCCCCGCAGGACGGTCCCCGGCCCGAGCCCAAGCCCGAGCCGGATCCCCGGAAGCAGGACGCCCCCCAGGAGCAGGAGGCGGTGCTCCTCTTCGCGGCGCCCGACGCGGGCGCGTCGCTAGCCCAGGCGCTGCTGCTGCGCTTCAAGGAGGCCAAGGTCACCTACCTCGAGGCCCTCAAGGTGGTGATGGTGCAGCTGCCGCGGGCCCTGGCGGCGGAGGCGCAGGACTTCGTGCGCCAGCTGGAGGCCGCCCGTCCTGCCGTCCTGCCGTCCCCGGCCCCCGCCGCCCCCGTGGAGCGGGCGTTGCCGCTGGGCTACGCCAAGGCCAAGGGGGTGCTCGAGCTGGTGGCCAAGCTGCTGCCGGAGTCGAAGGAGGTGCTCCTGGCCGCCGACGAGCGCACCAACACCGTGCTGCTGCGGGGCCCGGCGGCGGCGGTCGACGCCATCGAGCGGCTGGTGGGCGAGCTGGACCGGCCCGTCCCCCAGGTGGACCTGCAGGTGCGCGTCGAGCAGATCACCAGCGGCCAGGGGGAGGACGTGCGCGTGGCCCTGGAGGCGGCGCTGGGGCCCTTCACCCTCAAGGCCGACCCCGGCAGCGGCGCGGCCGGGCTGGGGATGGAGGTGGGCGCGGGCAGCCTGCTCAAGCTCAACGCCACCCTCAAGGCCCTGCAGAGCGCGGGCAAGAGCCGCTCGCTCATCGACAGCCGCTTCACCGTCAGCAGCGGCGAGAGCGTGAACCTGCTCTCCGGCGGCAGCTTGCTGATCCCGCTGTCCTCCTCGGGCTCGAACGGCGGCACCGCCGGGCTGCAGAGCGTGGAGTTCGGCCTCGAGCTCAAGCTCACGCCCGCCGTGATCCCCGGCGGCAAGATCCAGCTGGCCGTGAGCATCAACCTCGGCAGCGCCCCCTCTAGCGGGCCCAACAACGCCACGGTCATCCCCAAGCAGCAGCTGACCTCCAACGTGCTCCTTACCTCCGGCCACAGCGCGGTGCTGGGGGGCGTGATCTCCTCGACCGAGCAGGAGTCGCGCAGCGGGGTGCCCCTGCTCATGGACCTCCCCCTCATCGGCGGGCTGTTCGGCCAGACCAGCAAGAGCGTGAGCCAGAACCACCTGCTGATCGTCGTCACCGCCGTCAGCCGCATGCCCGAGCCCGCCC
>NZ_QXDL01000404.1:0-1535 GCF_003574345.1 Calidithermus terrae | reverse complement strand
GGCGGCCCAGGGCGCGGTGCTGCGCTGCTACACCCGGCGGGGGGAGCCGCTGCTGCTGGCCCAGAAGCTGGGCTCGGGCGGGGAGGGCGACGTGTACGCGGTGCAGGGCAAGGCGGAGTGGGCGGCCAAGGTCTACGCGCCCCGCAACCGCACCGCCGAGCGCGAGCAGAAGCTCCTTCACATGGTGGAGAACCCCCCCCACGACCCCTTCGCCAAGCAGGGGCCCCAGCACGTGGCCTTCGCCTGGCCCCTCGAGCTGCTCTACGACGAGGGGCGGCGCTTTCTGGGCTTCGTGATGCCGCGGCTGCGGCTCGAGCACAGCGCCCTGCTCTTCCAGGTGTACCACCCGCTCGAGGCCCGCAAGCGCGGCCTGAGCTGGAAGTTCCGCCTGGCCGTCGCGCACAACCTGGCGGTGGTGCTGGAGGAGTTGCACGCCAAGGGCTACGTGGTGGGCGACCTCAACGAGAGCAACTTCCTGGTGCAGCGCGACGGGCTGGTCACGCTGGTGGACTGCGACTCCATCCAGGTGCAGGCCGGGCGGCGGGTGTTCCACTGCCGGGTGCAGAAGCCCGAGTACACCCCGCCCGAGCTCCAGGGCAAGAGCTACAGCAGCGTGACCCTGCGCCCCGAGCACGACGCCTTCGCCTTGGCGGTGCTGGTCTTCCTGCTCTTGATGCAGGGCCGCCACCCCTACGCCGGCAAGGGCGTGCAGACCCCCGAGGAGGGCATCCGCGCGGGCCGCTCGCTGCTCGAGGGCCTCGAGCCGGGCGTGGGCACCCCTAGCCCCGGCGTCCTCCCCGCCCCGCTGCGGCGGCTGTTCCTGCGGGCCTTCCGCCCCGTCGCCCGCGGCCGCCCCACGGCCGCGCAGTGGAAGCAGGCGCTGGAGGCCGAGTACGAGCGCCTGCGGCCGTGCCCCAAGGCCAAGGGGCACTGGTACGCCGGGCACCTGGCCGCCTGCCCCTGGTGCGACCCGGCCTCGGTCCCGGCGCCTGCCCCGGTCCGCCTCTCGCTGCGCGAAGGGCTCACCGGGACCGGCCGGGCCTGGCTCGGCGCGGGCTTGAGCGCGGCGGGCACGGCCGCCTTCCTGGGCCTGTACCGGCTGGCGCTCGAGCGCGGCCTGGGCCTGGGCGAGCCCTTCGGCCTGCAGGCCCTCCTGGACCACCCGGCGCTGTGGTCCTTCCGCACGGCCTCGAGCGGCGACGGCGAGCTCAGCGTGGCGACGGTGCTCTTCTACGCCTCCGCGCTGAGCCTGGGCGCCCTGGGCAGCTTGGCCCTCGGCGAGGCGAAGCGCCTGCGCGGGCTGTGGTGGGGCCTGCTGGCCCTGGTCGTGCTGCCCTACTTCGTCCTGCCCCGGCTGCTGGGGTGGCTCGAGGGCGCCGGGCAGCCGGGCCCGCAATTCGTCGTCGGCCTGCTGAGCAACGTGCTGCTGTTCCTGGGACAGGTCGCCCTCTTCGGCACCGCCCTCCCGGGCCTCGCCCTGATGGCCGCCGCTGAATTCCTGACCACCCCCCTCCACCGCTCCGGCTGGCCCCTCC
>NZ_QXDL01000403.1:0-1545 GCF_003574345.1 Calidithermus terrae | reverse complement strand
ACCCGGCCCGGCCCCTTCGGCGGGGGCCCCCGCCGAAGGGGCCGGGCCGGGTTGCACCCTCTCCCCGGGCTGGGGCCAGGTCTTAGCGAGCCGCTGGAACGTCTCGAGCAGAGGGTTGGGGGGCTGCGCCTGCGGCGGGCGCTGCGCCGTTTCCCCGGCTGCCGGGGGCTCCCCGGGCCCGGGAGCGGGAACCCGGAACGCAGACGGCACGGGAGGGTTCGCAGGGCCCGGGTTCAGCCGCTGGAAGTCGCCGGGCTGGGGCCAGGTTCGCGCCAGGCGCTCGAAGAGTCGGGCGACGGCCGCGGGCGGGGCAGCCTGGGCTTCCCGGGCTTCAGCCGGCTCGCTTTTAGGCGGCGTCTCCCCAGCTTTGGCCTCCTCCGGTGGCACGGGCGGCTTCTCGGGCTCCGGCGGCCGGGGCCTCGAGCGGCGGGGGCGGAAGAACTCGACCTCCGGCGCCGCGGGGAGCAGGCGGGACACGTCCGGCAGGGGCTCGGGCGCGGGCGCCGGGGGCTGTGCCGGCGGTGAAACCTCGAGCCGCGGGCCGGGCACCGGGGCCGGCGAAGGTTCCGCCCCGGCCGTGGGATCGGCGGCCTTCCCGGGCGCCTCGATCCTCTCCGGCCGCTCCTCCACGAGCCCGCTCAACGCCGCCTCCGGGATGCCCTCACCGGGCTGGCTCGCGGACACGGCGCTCTCGGGCACGGGGCCGGATTCCGGCGTGGGGTTAGGGGCTTCGGCCGGGGCCCGCTGGATGGGTGACGGGGCGATCCCGTCCGGCTCGCCTTTCCTCCGGGGCGAGGGCGGCTCGAGCAGGCCCTCGGCGTGGGAGGGGCGCGGCGGCTCCGGCTCTGCCGGCTGGGGGAGGCCGGCAAGCGCACCGGGAGCAGGCGGCGGCTCGAGCCCCTCCGGCCGCTCCCGGAGCTCTGGGGCAAGCACCGGCCCGACGCCATCGGGAGCTAAGCCCCCCGCCTGCTCCGCGACCTCGCCCGGAGGCTGGGGCGGCAATGGCCCCACGGGCGGCTCGAGCTCTGCCGGCAGCCTCGCGGCGAGCTCGAGCACCGAAGGCGCCTCTGCCGCGCTCAAAACCTCAGGCTGTGCGCCCCCCAAAGCGCTTTCTCCCGGGGGCAACGTCGGGGCGACCGCACGGCCCGCAGGCTCCAACCCCTCGCTGCCCGGCGCCACGTCCGCCTCAGGGGTCAGGCCCCGGGGTTCTGGGCCGGCGCCGCGCTGCTCGCCCGTCTCTGCCCCCTGGTCCAACGCCTGAACTTCGTGAGCATTGGTCAGGACCGAGAATTCCTGAGGCTCACCCGGCGGGGCCCAGGCCTCGGCCGGGGGCGACGCCGGCGGGCGGGGGAGGTCCCGAGCCGCCCGCACACCCTCGCCCGGGGAGCGGAGGGCGTCGGCAGTTTCCGGCCCCTCCCGCTGGGGCTGGACCGCCCGTTCCCGGGCTTTACCCGGGTGCGGTAAGGCCGCCGTTTCGGGCGCTTCCTGGAGCCCGGGCCCGGCCGGGGGGCGCTCGGTGAGCACGGGCGGGGCCGGGCTCCAGGA
>NZ_QXDL01000402.1:0-1552 GCF_003574345.1 Calidithermus terrae | reverse complement strand
CAGCCGCGCCGAGGCGCCCCAAGCCCCCGAGCCCGCGGCCGAGCCGGAGAAGCCCGAGCCGCAGGAGCTCATCGACCGGCTCATCGACCGGCTCAAGGAGATGGGGCTGGGCAAAGAGGTGGCCCGCGTCGTGATGAAGTACCAGGGCTACGGCAAGAACCTCGACGAGACCCGCCAGCTCTACGGTGAGCTGCGCGCGCTGCTCAAAGGGAAGCCATGATCAAGGTCATCGCCATCGGCGACCTGCACGCGGAGTTCCCCCGGCTGTGGCGGGCGCTGCGCGGGGCCTACCTCGCCGGCGACGACTTTTTGCCCACCGAGCCCGTGCAGGAGGGCCGCTTCCGCGTGGTGCTGATGGGCGACCTCATGCACCCCAAGACCCTCGAGCACTACAGGCGCCTCACCGGCCTCGACGACTTCTCCCCCGCCGACCCCGCCCACCTGCGCATGGCGGCCAAGGCCCAGATCCGCGAGATGTACCGCGTCAAGCGCTACCAGGAGGCCGCGCCCGAGCACGTGACCATCCTGCTGGGCAACCACGACCACGCCGCCGCCACCGGCGACTTCGTGCTGGGCAACGCCTACCTCGAGCACCACGAGTTCCACCCCGAGCACGGCGGCGTCGAGATGCCCGAAGACCTCAAGGCCTGGCTGCTCTCCTTCCCCGCCGAGGTCAACCTCTACGGCGTCAACTTCTCGCACGTGGGCCCGGTCCCCTGGCTCCAGACCTACGACGCGATGTTCTACAACGGGCGCGAGGCCAAGGAGTGGTGGCAGCACAACCCCGACTACGTCACCCGCATGGGCCACAGGTTCGGGGTCTACGGCCACACCGTCATGAAGGAGGGCATCCAGGTCTTCGAGCGCCTCGCCCTCATCGACGCCTTCGACCAGGACCAGTACCTCGAGCTCTACCTCGACGACGACCACCTCGAGGTGCAGGTCGCCCACGTGCAGCCCCTGACCCTGCAATGAACCTCACCTCCCTCTCCACCGTTCGGGAGCTGCTCGAGCGGCACGGGCTGCGGGCCGACAAGCGCTTCGGCCAGAACTTCCTCGTTGACGCGCACTACCTCCGGCGCATCGTCGAGGCGGTGGGCTTCGCCCCGGGCGAGACGGTGTGGGAGGTGGGGCCGGGCCTGGGCACCCTCACGCGGGCGCTGGCCCTGGCGGGGGCCAAGGTGGTGACCCTGGAGATGGACCGGCGCCTGGAGCCCGTCCACGCCGAGACCCTGGCCGGGCTCGACGTGAGGGTGATCTGGGGCGACGCGCTGGAGTTCGACTGGACCCAGGTGCCCCCGCAGAGCCTCTTCGCCGCCAACCTCCCCTACAACGTCGCCACCCCCCTCCTGACCGAGCTGCTGCGCTCGGGGCGCTTCCGCCGCATCGTGGCGCTGGTGCAGAAGGAGGTGGCCCAGCGCATGGTGGCCCGGCCCGGCAGCCCCGCCTACGGCGTGCTGAGCCTGCGCGTGCAGCACCACGCCGAGGCCAGGAAGCTCTTCGACCTCCCCCCCGGCGTCTTCCACCCCGCCCCCAAGGTCACCAGCTCGCT
>NZ_QXDL01000401.1:0-1576 GCF_003574345.1 Calidithermus terrae | reverse complement strand
GCCTCGAGGGGCGGGAGGGGCGTGCCGCCCTGGTCGGCGCCCAGCGCCCCCGGCGCGGCCGTGCCGGCCTGCGGCGCGGCTTTGGTAAAAGCGTAGTAAAAAGGCGCCGGGGTGAAGAACCAGTGGCCCTTTCCGGGGAGGGAGGTGCCCATCACGTCGATGGCGGTGGGCTCGAAGGCCGGGAGCAGGCGGCGCTCGGAGGCGTAGGGCTCGGGGTTGAACACCCCGCCCCAGCGCATCCCGCTGGCGAAGAAGCCGCTGCCCCAGCGCAGGTGGCCGCTGTAGTAGCCGCCGAAGTAGTGCGCGTCGGTGAGGCGGCCCTCCCCCTCGAGCCGCACGTAGGCCCGCAGGTGGTGGGCGAAGCACTCCAGCACCAGCACCTTGCGCCGCCAGCGCGAGCCGAGCAGCTCGAGCTCGACCAGCACGCGCTCGCCCTCGCTGCGGACCCTGGGTGCTTCGATGCGGGCGGTGGTGTCGAGGCCCTCCAGGGCGTGCAGGCTGGGGGCCAGGAAGAGCTCGGCCCAGGGCTGGCCCTCGGCGTCCTCGAGCCGGGCGAAGGGCCGCCCGGCGGGGAGGTGCAGGCGGTAGCCCGGCGCCTCCAGGTGCCAGCCCCCGGCATCCTGGCGGGCCTGGGGCGACGGATGGGTTAAAGGGTCGGTCATGCGGCTTCCTCGGGGGTCCGGCGGGCACGTTGCAGTTTCTTAAATCTTTTAAGATAATAAGGTACACTGTCCCCGCTAAGCAAGTCTCGAGCGCGAGGTGTCCCGCATGGTCAAGCCCCAAACCCCCGAGCTGCGCGACAAGCGCCTGGTCTTCACCCTGGTAGGCCACGCCCACATCGACCCGGTGTGGCTGTGGGACTGGCGCGAGGGCTACGAAACCGTCAAGGCCACCTTCCGCAGCGCCCTCGACCGGCTCTCGGAGAACCCCGACATGGTCTTCGTGCACTCCTCCGCCGCGCAGTACGCCTGGATGGAGGACCACCCCGCGCTCTTGGAGGAGGTGCGGGCGGCGGTGGCGCGGGGCCAGTGGGAGCCGGTGGGGGGCTGGTGGGTCGAGCCCGACGTCAACATCCCCGGCGGCGAGGCGCTGGTGCGGCAGGGGCTCTACGGGCAGCGCGAGCTCGAGCGCCTGGTCGGGCGCCGCGCCCGTGTGGCCTTCCTCCCCGACTCCTTCGGCCACCCCGCCACCCTGCCCCAGATCTTCCGGGGGATGGGGCTGGAGTACTTCGTGTTCATGCGGCCCGGCGCGGGCGAGATCGAGCTGCCCTCCAACCTCTTCCGCTGGCGGGGGCCGGACGGCTCGGAGGTGCTGGCGCTGCGGGTGGAGTGCTACAACACCAACCCGCTGTTCATCGACTCCTCGCTGGAGCGCAACCTGGCCTGGCGGCCCGGGCACCTGCCCGAGTGGCTGGGCCTCTTCGGGGTGGGCAACCACGGCGGCGGCCCCACCAAAAAGGCCATCGCCTCCATCCGCAAGCTGGCCGAGGACCCCGGCTGGCCCACCCTGCGGCTGGGGAGCCTCGAGCAGCTCTTACAGCGCCTGGGGCGCTTCGAAAACCCCACCCATGCCGGGG
>NZ_QXDL01000400.1:0-1590 GCF_003574345.1 Calidithermus terrae | reverse complement strand
CCCCGACCCGATAAGGTTTACCCGTGTTCCGCGGCTACTCCACCGCCCACTGCTCGCTCGAGCTGCCCGACTACCACCCCTTCCCCAAGTACAAGTACGCCGGGGTCGCACAGGCCCTTCAGGGCGAGATGGAGGTGCTCGAGGCCCCGGCCATCGGCTGGGAGACGCTGGCGCTGGTGCACGAGCGGGCGTATTTGGAGAAGCTGCGGCGGGAGGGGCTCTCGAGGCAGGAGGCGCACCGGGTGGGGCTGCCCTGGACCCGGAGCCTGCTGACCCGGGCCCTGCACGCCGCCGGGGGGACGCTGGCCGCTACCCGTGACGCCTTGCGGTGGGGGCTGGGCATGAACCTGGCCGGGGGCACCCACCACGCCTACCGCGACCGGGCCGAGGGTTACTGCCTCTTCAACGACGTGGCGGTAGCCGTCGCCGCCCTGCGCGCGGAGGGCTGGGGAGGGCGGGTGCTGGTGGCCGACCTCGACGCCCACCAGGGCAACGGCACCGCCGTGATCTTCCAGGACAACCCCTCGGTGTTCACCCTCTCGGTCCACGCCGAGCGCAACTACCCGCTCAAGAAGGAGCAGAGCGACCTCGACGTGGGCTTGCCCGACGCCACCGGCGACGCGGAGTACCTGGCGGCGCTCGAGCCCGCCCTCGAGCAGGCCTTCGCCTCCCGCCCCGAGCTGGTCTTCTTCAACGCCGGGGTGGACGTGCTGGCCGGCGACCGCTTCGGGCGGCTGGGGCTGAGCCTGGAGGGCCTGGCCGAGCGCGACCGTCGCGTGCTCGAGCGGGTGCGGCGCGCGGGGGTCCCACTGGTGATCGTGATGGGCGGGGGCTACAACCGCGACCCCGGCACCACCGTGGCGGCCCACGCCCAGACCTACCGGCTGGCGCTCGAGCGCCTGGCGGGGTCGCTATGATTGGGGCCATGCACAGGCCGCTCAACATCCTCTCCATCCAGTCGTGGGTTTCCTACGGGCACGTGGGCAACGCTGCGGCGGTGTTTCCGCTGCAACGCATGGGCTTCGAGGTGTGGGCCATCCACACCGTGCAGTTCTCCAACCACACCGGCTACGGGGCCTGGAAGGGCATGATCCTGCCCCCCGAGCACCTCAGCGAGGTGGTGGAGGGCATCGCCGAGCGCGGGGTGCTGGGGCAGTGCGACGCGGTGCTCTCGGGCTACATGGGCGGCGGCGGGACCGCCGAGGCCATCCTCTCGGCGCTGCGGCGGGTGCGCGAGGCCAACCCGGGCGCGCTCTACTGCTGCGACCCGGTGATGGGCGACGTGGGCCGGGGCGTCTTCGTGCGGCCCGAGATCCCCGAGGTCATGCGCACGCGGGTGGTGCCCCAGGCCGACGTCGTCACCCCCAACCAGTTCGAGCTCGAGCTCCTCACCGGCCACAGCGTCCGCACCCTCGACGACGCCCTCGAGGCCGCCCGCCACCTGCGCGACCAGGTGCGCCCGCAGGGCCCGCGCATCGTGGTGGCGACCAGCCTGCTGCGCGAGGAAGCCCCCGACGGCCACATCGAAACCCTGGCCGTCGCCGACGGCGGGGCCTGGGTCGTTCGCACCCCCCTGATCCCCCTCGACCC
>NZ_QXDL01000040.1:0-23238 GCF_003574345.1 Calidithermus terrae | reverse complement strand
GCACGTCTCCCACGTGTTACTCACCCGTCCGCCACTGGCCGGCCGAAACCGGCCCGTGCGACTTGCATGTCTTAGGCATACCGCCAGCGTTCACCCTGAGCCAGGATCAAACTCTCCAAGAACAGGCGGCACCGAAGTGCCGTTTTTGGGTGTGCTTTACGCACGTATTTACTTCATGAGGTTTCCCGATCTGTGCTTTCAAGGTTCGCGGTCACCGTTAGGCGACGCAAAGAAGAGAGTATCAAGGATTCGCAAGGCTGTCAAGGGGGGTGTTCGTCCTGCCGCCGGACCCGGCCGAAACGCCCTCTCCGCGGGGCTCGAGCGCCCCGTTGCGGGGTAGGATGAGGCGCTATGGACCTGCTGGTGATCGTTCCGCATCCCGACGACGAAGTGTTCGGCGCAGGCGGCACCCTCATCGAGTACGCCGAGCGCGGCCTCGAGACCGGCCTCATCACCCTGACCAAGGGGGAGGCGGGCCGGACACTGGGGCTGTGCGAGGCCCAGCACCTGGGGGCCTTCCGCGCCGAGGAGCTGCGCCGGGCAGAAGGTCCAGGCGGGCGTGGCGGATGGTGTCGGGGCTGTGCTCGAAGGAGGTCTTGACGGTGCAGCCGTTGCCCCGGGTGCGCCAGGTGTCGGGGACCAGGCTCTCCTCGCTGAGGGCGGCGGGGGCGGGCACGGGGAGCGCGTAGGTGAGGTTGCCGCCGGCGTCCACCGGGCTCTCGGCCACCGCCACGGCCCCGCTCTGGAAGCGGAGGGTGCCGCTCGAGGCCGGCCAGCCCACCACGCTGACGCTGCCGCCGGAGGCGCTGGGGCCGCTGGGGCCGCGGCCGCACGCACCCAGAACGGCCAGCAGGCCGAGCCCAACCCCGTACACGAAGAATCGCTTCATCGAAACAACCTCCAAAAGTCGCGCTCAGGCTAACAGCGATTTTTGCCGTTGTCAACGAGATTAGAGCCTCGCGAGTAGGAGATGAGAAGCATGGCAACCCTCCCCGCCCTTGCCCGGCTTTACGGTAATCTCTCGACATGGACCTAGCCCAGCGCTTCGCCCAGCTCGCCCCCAGCATGGTCGCCATGCGCCGCGACTTCCACCGCCACCCCGAGCTGGCCTTCCAGGAGTACCGAACCAGCGCCAAGCTGGCGGAGTACCTCGAGGCTTTGGGGCTCGAGGTCACCCGGGGCATCGCCGGGACCGGGCTGATGGCCCGGCTCAAGGGCAGCCGCCCGGGCCGCACCGTGCTGGTGCGGGCCGACATCGACGCCCTGCCCATCCACGAGGCCACCGGGGCCGAGTACGCCTCCCAGACCCCCGGCGTCATGCACGCCTGCGGCCACGACGGCCACGCCACCGTCGCCGCCCACGTCGCCCGCGTGCTCAGCGAGCTGCGCGAGGGGATCGCGGGCGAGCTGCGCTTCGTGTTCCAGCCCGCCGAGGAGATCGTGCAGGGGGCCCGCCCCATGATCGAGGCCGGGGTGATGGACGGCGTGGACGCGGTGGTGGGGCTGCACCTGTGGAGCCAGTTGCCTGCCGGGATGGTGGGGGTGCGGCCCGGCCCCATCATGGCCGCCGCCGACGCCTTCACCGTCACCGTGCGCGGCCGGGGGGCCCACGCCGCCACCCCCCACCTGGGCACCGACCCCGTGCTCATCGGCGCCCACCTGATCACCGCGCTGCAGAGCCTGGTGAGCCGCGAGACCGACCCCCTGCTCTCCTCGGTCGTCACCATCGCCACCGTCACCGCCGGGGAGGGGGCGCACAACATCATCCCCGAGCAGGCCGAGCTCAAGGGCACGCTGCGCACCTTCGACGCGGGCCTGCGCCGCCACCTCGTCCGCCGCATCGAGGAGCTCTCCGGCAGCCTCGCCGCCGCCTTCGGCGGCTCCGCGGGGGTCTCCTGGCGCCCCGGCTCGCCCGCCGTGGTCAACGACCCCCTCATGACCGAGCGCTTCCGCGCCATCGCCCGCGAGCGGGTGGGCGACAAGCTCCTCGAGATCCCCCCCATGATGGGCGGCGACGACATGGCCGAGTTCTTGCTGCGCGCCCCCGGCGTGTACTTCTGGGTGGGCGCCGGCGACCCCGCCAGCGGCAAGGACAAGCCCCACCACCACGCCGCCTTCGACATCGACGACGAGCGGGCCCTGCCCCTCGCCGCCGAGCTGCTCGCCCGCACCGCCCTCGACTTCCTGCGCGAAGGCTGAGCCCCCGCCCAAAGGAGCAGGGGGCGGCAAGAGTTAAAGCCCAACCGTTGCCCGGCTGACACACGCCCCGCGCCTCGAGCGCCATCATCGGGCATGAAAGCCCCGGTCCTGCTGGCACTGCTCGTGGCCCTGGCCTTCGGCCTGGCGCAGGGCCCCGGCGTCACGGCCCGCGACGCCCAGGCCATCCGGGCGGTCATCGAGGGCCAGATCGCCGCCTTCAAGGCCGGCGACGCCGAGAGGGCCTTCGCCTACGCCTCGCCCGGCATCCGCGAGCGCTTCGGCGACGCCCAGAACTTCGTCCGGATGGTGCGGGAGAGCTACGCCCCGCTCTACCGCCCGCTCGAGGTCGAGTTCCTGCGCCTGACCCGCGTGGAGCGCACCGTCGTCCAGGTCCTCGGCGTGACCGCGCTCGACGGCCAAAAATACGTGGCCTACTACTTCATGCAGAAGCAGCCCTCGGGCGAGTGGCGCATCTCGGGGGTCGTGCTCGAGCCCGCCGCCCCCACCGACACCGCTTAGAGCCGGAAGAAGGCGATGGGGTGGGCGCTGGGGGGCTCGAGGCCCAGCAGCCGGAATTGGCCGGCGAGCTGGCCGCGGTGGAAGTGGGTGTGGGTGGTGAAGTGCACCGCGATCTCCCACACGCGACTCTCGCTGGGGTTGCCCGTGAAGGGCCGGTACGCCACGCGGGCGGTGGGCTCGGCCTGCTCGAAGTAGGCCCGCCGCTGTGAGGCCACCTCGCGCCAGCGGGCCTCGAGGCGGGCTAGGTCGGGGGCCCAGTCCGGCCCCGGCCAAGCCCCGGGCGAGCGGCCCAGCAGCCGCTCGAGCCAGGCCCACTCGGCCGCCACCAGGTGCAGGGTGGTGGCGTAGACGCTGGGGAAGCTCCCGCCCACCGCGCGCCCGGCCTGCTCGGGGCTCAGCGCCCGCAGCGCCGGCCACCACTTCTCCCACACCCAGTCGCTGGCCGCGACGATGCGTTGCAGTTCGGCTCGCTCCATGGGGCGAGCATACGGCATCTCAGCCGGCTGCCGCCCCTGCCGAGCGCGCCACCGCCTCGTGCACCTTGCGGCTGTGCGTCGCCACGAACAAAAACTCGTGGTTCTCGGTGTGCGAGACCTTGCCCACCTTCTGGCCCCGCGGGTTGTAGATGCCGATGCGCGCGCCCACGTAGCGGGTGTGGGGCCGGGTGAGGCGGTGGACGTAGCCCCAGCCGCGCAGCATGGCCTCGATGGCCTCGGCCCCGAAGAAGCCCTCGTCGTTGAAGGAGACCACCAGGTGCCGGGCCCGGATCGAGCCCAGCAGGCGTTGCAGGGCCTCGCCGGCCTCGCGCCGCAGGTTGAAGGCGCTCTTGCGCTCCTGCACGTCCACCCGCTTGTGGGCGACGCCGTAGGTCTGGGGCCGGTCCCACAGGGTCAGGGTCTCCCAGACGTGGTAGTTGCCCAGGTAGGAGTGCTGGTTGTAGGGCGGGTCGAGGTAGAAGAGGTCGGCCTCGAGGCCCTTCGCCACCTCGAGCGCGTCGCCCCGCAGGGCCCGGCCCAGCCCCGGCAGCAGGGGCGGGTACTCCAGCCGCAGGTCGTTGTACGAGCGCTTGGCCCACTGCTTGAGGTAGGCCATCTGGATGCCGGTGGTGGAGTCCACGCGGTCGGCGGCGAGCATCAGGCTGGTGAGCAGGACGGCCCGCAGCAGGGGGTCGCCCTGGGCCTCGGCCTCGAGCCCTTCCCGGATGGCCTCGATGCGCGCGCCGTTGTGCGGCTGGAAGTAGCGCGACTGCTCGCAGTAGGCGCGGGTGAACCAGCCCGCCCGGGGCGGCAGGGCGTTGAGCCGCCGGAGGACGGGCTCGAGGCGCTCGGGGCCGTACTCGCGGGCGTCGGCCTCGACCAGGGCCTGGGCCAGCACGTGGGCGTAGTGCATCAGGTCGTTGCTGACGACGTAGAAGCCCTGCTTCTTGAGCGCGTGGCCCACCCGGGCCGTGCCCGAGAAGAGGTCGGCCACCGTCCGCACGGGCTCCTGGCGGTGGATGACCCCGATGGCTCCGGTGATCCAGGGCAGGAGGGCACGCTTGGAGCCGATGTACTTGACCATCGCCCGTATCGTACCCGGTGCGCCGCGGCGGGGCGGGCGCGGCATGGGATAAAATCCGGCTACAGTTCAGTAAGTGGGCTTCTGGCAGGGCTGAACGGAGGTCATCATGCCGACAGAGACCGTGCGGGTGGACTGGGTAGCCGAGCGGATGTTCCTGCTGCGCGACCGCAACGACTTCCCCGTCGTGATGACCCAGCCCCAGGGCGTCAACGGCGCCGACCTGCTGCCCTTGAGCTTAGTCGGCTGCTCGGCGTGGGACATCATGAACATCCTGCACAAACAGCGCCAGCAGGTCACCCGCCTCGAGGCCACCGCCACCAGCCAGCGCGCGCCCGAGCCCCCCTGGCGCTTCGAGAAGATCCTCATCCGCTACCGCTTCACCGGCCGCGACCTCGACCCCGCGGCCGTCCAGAGGGCCATCGAGCTCAGCGAGAGCAAGTACTGCTCGATCTACGCGACCCTGCGCGACGTGGTGGACATACGCAGCGAGTTCGAGATCGTGCAGGAGGGCTAAGGAGGGGTTGCCACGGCGCCCGTCGCGAGCTCCGGCGGCACCGGCGCCTCGAGCACGAGTTCCTCCCCGGACACGGGGTGCGGGAAGACCAGCCGCTCGGCGTGCAGGAAGTAGCCGCCGTCCCCGGGCAAACCCGGCAGCCCAGGCAGGGGCTGCCCCCCTGCCCCGTAGAGCGGGTCGCCCACCAGCGGGTGGCCCAGGGCGGCGAGGTGGATGCGGATCTGGTGCGGCCGGCCCGTCAGGATACGGACCGCGAAAAGGGTGGCCTCAGGGCGGCGCTCGAGCACCCACGCCACGCTATGGGAGGGCTTGCCCGCGGGGCTGGCCGCATAGACCGAGCCCAGCCGGGGATGGGGCACCGGCCCGATGGGCGTGCGGAGGTCGTAGCGGTCCTGCGCGGCCACGCCCGAGGCCAGCGCCCGGTAGGTCTTCTCGACGCCACGTCCGGCCCAGGCTCTGCCCAGCCTCGAGGCCGCCGTGCCCTCGAGCGCGAACAGCACCAGCCCCGAGGTTCCCCGCCCGAGCCGGTGGACGGGGTTGGCGGTGGGGAAGCGCTCGCGCACCAGGCTCAGCAGGGTGTTGTGCAGGAAGCCGCCCGCCGGCACCGTGGGCAGCCCGCTCGGCTTGTTCACCGCCAGGACCGCCGCGTCCTGGTAGACGATGCCGTAGTGCCGCGGGGCGGGCTCCTCCTCCCAGGGGGGCCGGTGCCAGACCAGGGTCTGACCCGGCCGCAACGGCTCGCCCCCGCCGGCCACGGCGCCGTCGAGCCAGACTTCCCCTCGAGCCAGCCGTGCTGCCCACTCCCGGGGGCTCGAGTGGCGGTAGCGAAGGGCCAGGTAGGAAAGGACGGTGTGCCCCAGGGCCCGGCGGTCGAGTTCCTCGCGGTAGCTGTAGCCCCGGTTGAGCGGCATGGGCTCAATGTAAGCGATGGCGGCTCGGTTCCGGTTGACTTGTGCGGATGTGGGTGCGACCATTTGCACATGGCCACCAATCTTGAGATTGACGCGGACTTGATGCGGGAGGCGCTCGAGCTGGGCCGCCACCGGACCAAGCGGGCGGTGGTGGAGGAAGCCCTGCGGGAGTACGTGATGCGGCGCAAGCAGCTCAAGATAACCGAGCTGTTCGGCACCATCGAGTATGAAGAGGGCTACGACTACAAGGAACAGCGCAGGAAAAAATGAAGGTCGTCGTCGATACCTCCGTGTGGTCGTTAGCCCTCCGGCGCGGCACGGTTGCTGACCCTCACGTCGGACTGTTCCGCGAGCTCATCGCGGACGGCCGTGTGGCCTTGTTGGGTGCGGTGCGCCAGGAAATCCTCTCAGGGCTTCGCCACCCCGAGCAGTTCGAACGGCTCAAGACGCACTTGCGAGCCTTCCCCGACCTCGAGCTCGGCACCGACGACTACGAGCTGGCCGCCGAATGGTTTAACCTCTGCCGCGGGAGAGGCGTCCAGGGGGCCAACACCGACTTTTTGATCTGTGCGGCGGCGACGCGGCGAGGCTACGCGATCCTCACGGCCGACAAGGACTTTATGAGCTTCAAACGCTTCCTGCCGATCGCGCTGCTCACACCGTAGTCTTGCCGAAGCGCTTCTCGATGTAGTCGTTGACCAGGTTCATGAAGTCTTCGGCGATGCTGTCGCCCTGGAGGGTGGTGGCGAGCTGCCCGTCGATGTAGACCGGGGCGCGGGGGTGCTCGCCGGTGCCGGGCAGCGAGATGCCGATGTCGGCGTGCTTGGACTCGCCGGGGCCGTTGACCACGCAGCCCATCACCGCCACCTTGAGGTTCTCCACGCCGGGGTACTGGCTGCGCCAGTTGGGCATGTTCTCGTTGAGCTTGGTCGAGACCTGGAGGGCGAGCTCCTGAAAGAAGCTGCTGGTGGTGCGGCCGCAGCCGGGGCAGCTCGAGACCGTGGGGTTGAACTGGCGCAGGCCGATGCTCTGCAAAATCTCCAGCGCCACCTCCACCTCGCGGGTGCGCGGCTCGCCGGGGGCCGGGGTCAGCGAGACCCGGATGGTGTCCCCGATGCCCTCGGTGAGCAGCGGCACCAGGCCGGCGGCGGAGGCCACGATGCCCTTGGGGCCCATGCCCGCCTCGGTGAGACCCAGGTGCAGCACCGCGCCGGTGCGGCGGGCGAGCTCGCGGTAGGTCCACCAGAGGTCGGGGGCGTTGGAGATCTTGGTCGAGAGGATGATCTGGTCCTCGCGCAGGCCGTACTTCAGCGCCCACTCGTAGCTGCGGATGGCCGACTCCACGCAGGCCTCGAGCGTCACCCGGTGCGCGTCCTTGGGGGCGGCGCTCCTGGCGTTGGCGTCCATCATCTCCGTGAGCAGGCCCTGGTCGAGCGAGCCCCAGTTGACGCCGATGCGCACGGGCTTGCCCAGCTCTACGGCGACCTCGCACATGGTCTTGAAGTTGGGGTCTTGCTGCTTGCCCCGGCCCACCGTGCCGGGGTTGATGCGCAGCTTGTCGAGCGCAGCGGCCATCGCCGGGTACTTGCGCAGCAGCAGGTGGCCGTTGAAGTGGAAGTCGCCGACCAGCGGCACGTCCACGCCCAGGTCGAGCAGCCGGGCCTTGATCTCGGGCACGGCCTTGGCCGCGTCGTCGTCGTTGACGGTGAGGCGCACGAGCTCGGAGCCGGCCCTGGCCAGAGCCCAAATTTGGCCGACGGTGGCCTCCACGTCGGCGGTGGCGGTGTTGGTCATGGACTGCACGGCGACCGGGTGGTCGCCGCCTAGGGGGACTTTGCCGACCCACACGGTGGGGGTCTTGCGTCGAGGGCTCAACATGGCCGTATGCTACCCTGCGGAGCTCAGCCCGAAGGTAGTTTCGTGCGGGAATTGGCGTTGCCCGGGAAATAGCTCATGGCCGATAGCCAAACGCGGGTCATACGTCGTACGTCCTACGCCGTACGCAAAACGCCGAACGCCGAACGCGAGACGCGAAACGCAAGACGTAAGACGTAAGACGTAAGACGCCTTGGCCCTAGGCCCTCGACGAACCACGAGCCTTGGGTTGACCGCCTCCCACGCCCCGGCGTCCTTCAATCAACCCGCACTCGAGCCCCGTTGGGGTCGGTCAGGGTCGGGCTGCCGAGCTTTGCTTTGACCTCGGGGCTGAGCCGGAGGGTGTACTCGAGCAGCCCCGTGGACTCGGCGGGGGCGGTGCGGCCACGGGCCCAGAGGTTGGTGCCGACGTGGTGGTGGTAGCCGTCGGCGGCCAGGAAGCGGGCGCCGGGGTAGTCGCCCTGCGTGACCTCCATGCCGAACTGCCGGAAGAAGCGCTCGGCCTCGTCGAGGTCGGCGACGTGCAGGTGGAGGTGGCCCAGGGTGGTCCCGGGGTCGAGGGGGGCGCCGTGGGGCGATTGAGCCCGAAGGTCGTCGAGGTCGAGGCGGGCGCTCACCATCGCCAGCTTGTCGCCCCGGAAGGGCCACTGCTCGCGGGGCCGGTCGCGGTAGAGCTCGAGGCCGTTGCCCTCGGCGTCGGCGAGGTAGAGGGCCTCGGAGACGCCGTGGTCGGAGGCGCCCTGGAAGTTGGGGTAGCGGGCCTCGAGCAGCCGCCGGAACACCGCGGCCAGCGCCTTGCGGTCGGGGAGCAGCAGGGCGAAGTGGTACAGGCCCAGCGTGGGCTGGGGGCGCAGGGGCGCGGCGGGCTCGTGAACGAGGGTGAGGGTGAACCTGCGCCCGGCGGGGGCCAGTTCGGTGCGGCCCCCCTCGGAGCGCAGAACCTCGAGCCCCAGCAGGTCGCGGTAGAAGGCCAGTTGGCGCTCGAGGTCGCGCACGCGCAGGGTGAGGCCGGTGAGGGCCAGGGTTTGGGTCTGGAGGTCGGTCATGCCTTCTCCGCTTGCCGGGCCTGCCACTCCTCGTAGCTGACGCGCGGCATCTCGAAGATCTCGCGGGTGCGCGTGTAGCCGCCCCGCCCGTGCATCCGCCCGATGAGGCGCAGGGCCTCGGTCTTGACGTGGTAGCGTTCGGCGTCGGCGATGAACTCGTCCTGCACGAAGGCGTGCAGCACCTCGCCGATCACCAGCCGGTTGCGCCCGATCTCGAGCACGCTGTGCAGCTTGCACTCGAAGCCCGCCGGGGCCCGGGCGATGCGGGGCACCGGGACTTGGGCGGAGGGGGCGAGCTCGAGCCCGGCCACCGCCACCTCGCTGACGCCCTCGGGGAACTCGGTGGCGGTGAGGTTCATGGCCTCGGCCAGCTCCTCGCTGACCATCTGCACCACGAAAAAGCCGCTGCGCCTGATGTTGGCGGCGGTGTCCTTGGGCCGGGCCCGCCCGTGGTTGCCCACCGAGATCACCAGCACGCCGGGGTCGGAGCCCATGACGTTGAAGAAGCTGAACGGCGCCGCGTTCACCGAGCCGTCCGGGTTGAGGGTGGTGACCCAGGCGATGGGGCGGGGCACCACTAAGGCGGTCAGGAGCTTGTAGCGCTCCTGGGGTTTGAGCCGGGCGAAGTCGAACTCCATGGCAGTAGCCTAATACCCGATTCGGTCAGTTCGTCACCGAACGGTGACGCCGCCCCGCCTTGGCGGGGCGGCCGACCGAAGGGTGTGCTCTAGGGTCCAAAAAGATAGCCTCTGAAGGTCTTTGGTTTGGGTGATTATCTTTTTGAATCCGGTGTAAGGTGGTTTTAGCGATCAGCCGTCCGCAAGACCGGGTCGTGGCTTGTGGCTCGTGGCGTGGGGTCGGAAGCTTTTTGCCGCTAGCCGTCCAGGTGCCGGGCCAGCCATGCCTGAGCCGCCTCGAGCTCCTGCGGGTGCAGCTCGTGGCCGGCGTCCTGCCAGCGCAGCTCGACCTCGGCCCCGGCCCGCTCGAGCCAGCTCGCCAGGGCCTCGACGCGCTCGCCAGGGGCCCAGGGGTCGCGGTTGCCCGCGGCCAGGAAGGCGGCCTTGCCCGAGAGGTCCGGGAGGGCGGGGGGCTCGAGGGGGAGCACCGGGCGCAGCAGCGCGCCCCCGGCCAGCGCCTCGGGGTGCAGCAGCATCAGCGCGGCGGCGATGTTGGCGCCGTTGGAGTACCCCAGGGCGTACACCCGGCCCGCGTCGAAGCCGTAGCGCTCGGCGGCTTCCTTCACGAAGCGGGCGAGGTCGGCGGCCTGGGCCTTGAGGTCGGCCTCGTCGAACACGCCCATCGCCAGCCGCCGGAAGAAGCGGGGAGCGCCGTTCTCGAGCACCTTCCCGCGCGGCGAGAGCAGCTTGGCGGCGGGGGCGAGCTCGCGGGCCAGCCCGATCAGGTCGTGCTCGTTGCCCCCGGTGCCGTGCAGCACCAGCAGCGTGGCCCGTGAGCCGCCGGGCTCGAAGCGGTGGACAAAGCCCAGCTCGGCGGTCATGGACGCACCTCGGCCTCGGGCAGGCGCAGCTCGGGCAGCACGGCCTCGATGCGCGCGCGCTGGGGCTCGAGCCACGGCGGCAGCACCAGCTTCTCGCCCAGGCGGGCGGGCTCCTCGTCCACGGCGAAGCCGGGGCCGTCGGTGGCGAGCTCGAACAGCGCCCCGCCCGGCTCGTTGAAGTAGACCGACTTGAACCAGAAGCGGTCGATCTGCGGCGTGGCCTGCATCCCGGCGGCCTCGATGCGGGCGCGCACGGCCATCTCGTGGGCGGTGTCGTCCACCCGCCAGGCCAGGTGGTGGACGCTGCCGCGGCCCCAGCGGCCCCGCGGCAGGTTGGGCAGCTCCTTGATGTCGAGGAAGTTGCCCGAGCCGCCGCCATTGACGACGAAGCGGTTCCAGCCCTTCTCCTGGCCCGCGCTCACGAAGCCCAAGGCCTGGCTCAGGAACTGCGCGGTGGGGTAGAGCTCGCGCTCCCACAGCCGCGCGCCGTGCAGGCCCATGACCTGCTTGTCCTCGGGGACGGTGCTGTGCTCCCAGGGGGTGAAGGGGCGGGGGGCGCTCTCCACCAGGGCGACCTCGAGGCCGTCGGGGTCCTGGAAGGGCAGGGCCCGCTCCCCGAAGCGCACCTCTACCTCGCCCAGCTTGACCCCGTAGCGCTGCAGGCGCTCGGCCCAGAACTCCAGGCTGCCCTGCGGCACGGCGAGCTGCACCTCGACGGCCAGGCCGGTGCCCTTGCGCGGGGCGGCCAGGTTCTCCCAGGGGAAGAAGGTGAGGTCGGTGCCGGGACGGCCCTCGGCGTCGGCGTAGAAGAGGTGGTAGGTGCCGGGGTCGTCCTGGTTGACGCTCTTCTTCACCAGCCGCATCCCTAGAACCCCGGCGTAGAAGTCGAGGTTGCGCTGGGCCTGGGTGGCCATCGCGGTGACGTGGTGCAGGCCGTTCACCCCGCTCATGCCCGCACCTCCGCGCCCGGGTGGGCGATTTTGGGCAGGGCCAGTTCGATCTGGGCGCGGCTGGCCTCGAGCCACGGCGGCAGCTTCAGGCTGCTGCCCAGCGCCTCGAAGGGCTCGTCGGCGGTGAAGCCGGGGGTGTCGGTGGCGACCTCGAAGAGCACGCCGCCGGGCTCGCGGAAGTAGACCGAGCGGAAGTACTGCCGCTCCCGCACCTCGCTCACGCGCAGCCCCAGGCCCAGCAACTTCTCGCGCAGCGCGAGTTCGGCGGCGTCGTCGGGGACGCGGAAGGCGACGTGATGAACCGTGCCCACGCCGCCCCGCGCGGCCAGGAACCCTCCCGCCTCCCGCACCTCCACCGCGCCGAACCCGCCCTCGGGCACCATCACGGTGACGTTCTCGCGCTGCGCCTTCACGCGGTAGCCCATGGCCTCGAGCGTCCGCACGCTCGGCCCGGTCCTGAGCACCCACATCTGCGCGGCGTGGACGCCCCGGACGGCGTGCTCGGCGGGGACCGGCATCGCCTCCCAGGCGGCCGCCTCGGGCGCGTGGGGGGTGGCGACGAGCTCGAGCTGCAGCCCGTCGGGGTCTTTGAACGCCACGACCTGAGCGCCTTCCCGCTCGAAGGGGCCGCTGTACGCCACGCCCTTCTCCATCAGGCGGTGGAGCCAGTAGCCCAGCGAGCCCTGGGGGACCGCCAGGGACACGGCACCCACCTGGTGCACGCCTGCCCGCCCGGGCGCGGCCTGCGGCCAGGGGAAGAAGGTCAGGAGGGTGCCGGGCCGGCCCAGCCCGTCGCCGTAGTAGAAGTGGTAGGTGCCGGGGTCGTCGAAGTTGACGGTGAGCTTGACCAGGCGCAGTCCCAGCACCCCGGCGTAGAAGTCCAGGTTCTTCTGGGGGTCGCCCGCCATCGCGGTGATGTGGTGAATTCCGGTGACGTTCTCCATTGCACGTCCTCCTCGAGTGCAACCTCACCAATGATATTAAACATAGTGCTATAAAAAATCAAGCATATGGGTCAGTTTACCGGGAAGCCGTAGCGCTGCAGGGTTTCCCGCAGCTCCGCCAGGCGCGGGTTTTTCAGCGTGCGGGCGTCGTCGCCGGGTTTCCAGTGGCTCTCGAGCTCCCCCACCGCCACCATCGGGAACTTGAGCTCACCGCCGTTCATGGCCCGCACGGCCTGCTCGGCCTCGGGGTCGTGCTCCACGTCGTGCAGCTCGAAGGGGATGCCGCTCTGCTGGAGGTACTTGCGGAACCCCAGCGTCAGCGGGCACCACTCGGCCCCGTAGACCAGCACCCTAGCCATCGCGCCCCACCTCGAGCGCTGCCCCCTCGGCCTCGAAGCCGGTCTCGAGGTGGCTGTTGTCGCAGAAGGGCTTGTTCTTGGAGGCTCCGCAGCGGCACAGCGCGGCGCGGGTGCCGCGGAAAATCACCTCGCCGTCAGGGGTCTTGAACTCGAGCGGGCCCCGCAGGTACACCGGCCCGTTCGGGACGAAGCGCAGGCTGATCGCCTGCGGCGCGGCCTCACCGGGAACACCGTCCAGCCGCACGTACCGGAGCGCCCCACTGGGGCAGCGGTGGATCACCTCGGCGATCTGCTCCGGCGTGGCGTGCTGCGGCTGAACCCAAGGCCGCTCCCCGCGCCGGAACACCTCCGGCAGGCCCCGCACGCACTCCTGTGCGTGGATGCACAGGCGCGGGGCGTAGTACACCACGATCCCCTCGGCGGGATATTGGCGCTGGTCCATGCCTGAGTCTATGCCACCTCCGGGCAGGGCCATTGGAATGTGGCGAACGCTCTCGAGGGGTGTCATACCCGATTCGGCCAGTTCGTCCCCGAATGGGGACGAACTGGCCCGACCGAAGGGAGACGCTTGCTTCGCCGACCGTCAGGGAGGGGTGTGCTCTAGGGTCCAAAAAGATAGCCTCTGAAGGTCTTTGGATCGGGTGATTATCTTTTTGAATCCGGTATCAGCCGTCAGCGGCCAGCGAGAGGCCAGTGGCCTGTAGCCGATAGTTTGTCGAGGGCCAGGGCGTCTTGCGTTTGGCGTTTTGCGTCTGGCGTACGACGTACGACGCACGACCCGCGCTCGGTGCCCGGCTATCCGCTATCCGCCCTCCTACGGCACTACCCGGAAAATACGCCCGTCCCCCGGCCCCAGCCGGATCGCCTCACCCAGCGCGAAGACCCGCCCGCTCAGCAGGTCGCGCAGCCGCGCGGGCTTGGCCGAGGTCACGGCGATGTCCTGGCTGCGCTGCACGTCGCGGTTGACCACCACCACGTATTCTTCCGGGCCGTTGCCGCGCCGCAGGGTGCTCACGTAGTGGCGGGGGTCTTTGGACTGGGGGAAGAACCCGCCGTTCACGCGCTCGAGCCCCGCCAGCAGCCCCTTGACGGGCTCGATGCGCTCGGAGAAGTCGCCGGCTTCGTCGAGGAGTTCGGGGTTGTCGCCCAGGCCGCGCCAGGTCTGGAAGCTCGACCAGTGGAAGTAGAAGATGCCGTCGGCCCCCTCGCCCAAGGCCATCCAGTTCATCGCGCGCAGCTCGGCGCGGCTGGGTTCGCGCAGCTTGTAGCCCTCCCAGTCGGTGCCGTGGGTCTGCAGCAGCACCCACAGGGGGCGGCCCTCGAGGTAGCGGCTGTAGCTGCGGACGTAGTCCACGAAGTCCAGGTCGCTGAAGAAGCCGCGCATGGTGAAGTCGCCGGGCTTGCTCTCCTGGGTGAAGGGGTAGACGTCGATGAGCACCACGTTGGGCCGGCACTCGCGCACCAGGCTCTGCCGCCCCTCGTCGGTGCCGATGAACACGCCGGTCACGGCGCGGGCGGGGTCGGCTTCGCGGAAGGCCTCGGTGATCTTGCACACCCGGCTTTTCAGCTCGGCCCCGGGCTCGTCGTAGAGCACGTAGCCCAGCAGGCTCTTCTCGCCCTGCACCCGCCCCACGACCTCCCGGGCCGCCTTGCGGGCCTGCTCCGGGGTGTCGGGGAAGGTGCGCCCGCCGTCGCCCCACCAGTTGCGGTCGAGCTCGTAGGCGGGGGCGAACAGCAGCTTGAAACCGCCCTGCTCGGCGACGCGGAAGAGGTCCTTGTCCTGGCCCTGCATCTGCACGATGGCCGCGTTCATCTTGCGCGCGCCCAGGGTCTGCACCAGGCGCCTCATGCCCTGGGGACCGTCCAGCACCACCGTGCTCGCGAAAACCCCCATCCAGAACGTGTCGCGGTACCCGGGCCCGGTGCCCGCCGCCCGGCTTTCCCGCAGCAGCCCCAGCAGCAAGAGGCCCGTGATCGCCAAACCTAGTTGAATGCGCGCAGTCCAGTTCATGCGGCCAGACTCCCTACGACTCACCTTACCGGGCCGGATGAGGGCAACATTCGAGCAGGGCACAGAGGCCGGGACTATGCCTCGGGTGCAAAAAGAACCTCCCGGGGTTTCCGGGAGGGGTTCTGGCGTGGCTGCCGTTATCCCAGGCTCAGCTCGCCTGAGCCTCAGCCGGGGCGGGGGCCACGGCCTCGACCTCGATGCTGAACTTCACTTCCTCGCCCACCAGCAAGGCGCCGAGCTCGAGCACCTGGTTCCAGGTCAGGCCCCAGTCCTTGCGGTTGAGCTTGCCCTCGGCGCTGGCCCCCACGCGGGTGAGGCCCCAGGGGTCCTTGACCACGGGGGTGAGCTCGGCCTCGAGGGTCACGGGCTTGGTCACGTCGCGGATGCTGAGCTCGCCGTGGACGCGGTAGCGGTTGCCGCCGAGCGCTTCGATCTGAGTGCTGGCAAAGCGCAGGTGGGGGTATTGCTCGGCGTCGAGGAAGTCGGGGGAGCGCAGGTGGGCGTCGCGCTGGGGCTCGCCCGTTTCGATGCTGGCGGCCTCGATGGTCACGTCGATCTTGCCGGGCCGGCCTTGCTCGTCGGCCTCTACGAGGCCGCTGACCTTCTTGAATTGGCCGCGCACCGTGAAGACGCCCATGTGTTTGACCGCGAAAGCTACGGCGGTGTGGCTAGGGTCCAGGTTCCATTGCATTGCTTCTTCCTCCTCATGCGGCGAACGTGTTGCTTCGTCGCCTGAGCCGGATGCTAAAGCAAAGCACTATAAAATGTCAAGCGATTAGGGCGACAAAGTGGGATGTGCTATACTGGGGCTAACTATGGCCGACCCTCATGCCCCGCACGACGACCACGCCTTTTGCCCCGTTTACGAGGCGATCAACATCCTGCAGGAGAAGTGGACCCTCCACATCATCCGCAACCTGCTCGACGGGCCCAAGGGCTTCAACGAGCTCGCGCGGGCGGTCGGCGGGTGCAACCCCGCGACCCTGGCCCAGCGGGTGGACAAGCTGGTGAGCCTGGGCATCCTCGAGAAGACCGTCCACTCCACCATGCCCCCCCGCACCAGCTACGCCCTGACCGAGTCCGGCCAGGCCCTGCAGGAGGTGGTCGAGGCCATTGACCGCTGGGGCAAGCAGTTCCTCAAGGAACCTGTTGCCTGAGTTCAAATTGTTTCAGAATTCACCAGTCTTATAACTTCTTAGGATTTGTAGGCATTCGTACAACCGGAGAAGGATGGCGGGTGTAGCGTGGTTTCATGCTAAAACCTGCCGAGCGTCCGCTGGAGCAGTTGCTCGAGCTGATGGGGCACAAGGGGGTTTTTGCCATCCTGCACAGCCTGCAGAGCGGCCCCTTGCGTTTTGGCGCTCTGCAACAGCTCACCGACCTTCCCCCCCGCACCCTCTCCCTGCGCCTCAAAGAGCTCGAGGAACTCCGCCTGATCAGCCGCACCGAGTACAACGAAGTGCCGCCCCGGGTGGACTACGCCCTCACCGAGCGCGGTCAGAGCCTGAGGCCCGCGCTCGAGGCGTTGGTTGCTTGGGAGGAGAAATCCCTTCGCTGAGCCCGCAGGGGCAAGCCACACCCAGCCTGGGCTGGGCGTGATACCGGATTCAAAAAGATAATCACCCAAACCAAAGACCGCCGGAGGCTATCTAATACCGGCTTCACAAAGATACGCTTCAAATCCGTCAGAGGTACATCTTTGTAAAGCCCAGGGCACACCCCTCCCTGACGGTCGGCGAAGAAAGCGTATCCCTTCGGTCGGGGTGGATAGCCTCCCATCGGGAGGCTATCCACCCAAACCGGGTATAATACCCCTTTTTGTAATATCCTTCTTTCATGACGGTGGTCAATCACCTCACCCTGGAGCAACTGCAACACCGCATCAAACAGGAGAAAGACCCCATCGCCCAGCTTCGCTTCCTGGCCGTCTACCATGCCCAAAGGGGGTTGGGGGCTCAGGAGATCGCCCAACTCACCACCCGCACCCCCCGCTGGGTGCACGCCACCCTGCAACGCTACAACCAGCAAGGCCCCCAAGCCCTGAGCGACCGTCGCCACACCAACCCCGGACGCCGGCCCAAGCTGAGACCAGAGGAAAGCGCCCAGGTGCTGCAAGCCCTACAAAGCCCACCGCCCGATGGCGGTCTTTGGACGGGCGAGAAACTGCGGCAGTGGGTGGCGCTGCGGCTGGGTAAGCGGCTTTCGCTCAACCCGATCTACCGCCTCCTGCATACCTCGGGCTACCGTCTGAAGGTGCCCCGGCCGGTACACCGCAAGGGCGACCCGGCGGCGCAGGAGGCCTATAAAAAAACCTCTGCCAAAGGGTTGAGGCGGCGCGGGCGGAGGGAGGGGCGGTTCGGGTCTTTGCCTATGACGAGCACCGGCTAGGACTGAAACCGGTGTTGCGGAAGGTGTGGGCCCGCCAGGGGGGGCGACCGCGGGCGGTGGTGGCGCAGCGGTACCAATGGTTCTACGTCTGCAGCTTTGTGGAACCGGAGAGCGGGGCCAGCCTGAGTCTGTTGGTAGATGGGATGGACAGCGAGGTGATGAGCTGGGTGCTGAAGGAGTTTCAGGCCTGGGTAGGGGAAGGGACAGCCTGGGTAGGGGAAGGGACAGCCTGGGTAGGGGAAGGGACAGCCTGGGTGGTGCTGGATCGGGCGGGGTGGCACGTCTCCCGGCGGGTGGAGGTGCCCGAGGGGGTGGCCCTGGATTACCTGCCGCCCTATTCGCCGGAGCTACAACCGGCGGAGCGGATGTGGCCGTTGGTGAACGAGGCGGTGGCCAACCGGTACTTTGAGACGCTGGAGGCGATGATGGCGGTGGTGGCGGAGCGCTGTCAGGTGCTTTCGGCAGACCCGGCTACGGTACGCAAGCATACCCTCTTCCACTGGTGGCCCAGGATGAAGGAATCAACGTGAAAGGGTATAAAACGTCACAGGGGCACCTCACGCGCCGGATATCGCCCCCTTCAGCAAACCCGCAGCACTTTGATGACCACGAAGTCGGAGCCCTCGTTGTTCTGCGGGTCCCTCGCCTTCAGCCGCAGGCGAAGCGTGTCGCTGACCTCGCAGGAGCCGTAGGGGATGGAGTCGGTGGGCTTCCATCCGCCGTCGGCTGCCGGGGTGACGGGGTAGGTGGCGGCCCCCTGGCCCGTCTGGGGGTTGTAGCCCGTCGTCACGTCCCACGCCAGCGTGACCGCCCCGCCCTCGGGGTCGGTGGCGTTGCCCGCGAGCTGGATCACCGTGTCCGGCCCGATGCGGGTGCCGTTGAGAGGCTTGGTGATGTTGACCACGGGGGGCAGGTTGGCGGGCGGATCAATCACGTTGATGTTCACGGAGGCACTGCCGCTCCCGCCGTGGGAGTCGGTGCCGGTGAGGGTGAGGGTGCGGGGCCCGTTGGCGGGGAAGCTCAGGGTCACGTCGCAGCCGATGCGCGGCGAGGGGTCGCCCGCGGCGCTGCTGGTCCAGGAGAGCCCCGAGCAGGGGAGCTGGAAGCCCGCCTCGTTGGGGTCGTAGCTCACGCCGCGCAGGGTGTAATTCACGCCCCGGAAGAACTCCTGGCCGTTGAAAGGGGCGCTGATGGCGACGGTAGGCGGGGTGTTCACGACCTCGAGCTCGAGCGTCGCGCTCCCGGGCTTGCCCTTGCCGTCGGTGGCGGTGGCCGTGATGGTGCGCTTGCCCAGGGTGGTGAAGGCGTAGGCCAGCTCGGGCTGCACGCCGGTGGCGCTGCCGAGCTGGCCCTCGGCGCCGTCGGCGGGGTTGCTCGACTTGAAGCTCACCGTGCAGCAGTTCGCGCCCTCCTCGGGGTCGTTGACCTCGACCCGCAGGGTGCAGCACAGGCCGATGTCCCCCGTGGAGCCGCTGAGGAACTTCACCTGCGGGGCGCTGTTGTCCGAGCGGGCGATCTCGACGCTGTCGTCCCAGAGGTTGGTCTGGTAGTGCTTGGAGTAGCCCAGCACGTCGACCCTCACGCCCACGTTGCCCTGGATGCCGCCGTTGAGCTTCCAGATGGGGTCGCGGGGGTACTTGAGGTCGATGTGGACGAAGGGGGCGATCTCCAGCGTCGGCCCCACCACCCCGTAGAGCTTGAGCTCGCCGCGCAGGGCGGCCAGCGCCTTGACCTCCACCACGCCCGCGAGCGGGAAGGGCACGTTGACGGGGCCGGCGTGGAAGCCGTAGTTCAGCTCGCTGATGTTCTTCCAGCCGTCGTCGTACTTGGCCCCGGCCACCGCCGTGAGGGTCCCGCCGACCTCGTAGCTGATGACGGTCGTGACGGACCCGTCGGTGCGCAGCTCGAGGACGATCCTGGGGGTGATGACCACCGGCACCGGCCCGATGAAGAAGGTCTTGGGCGTGAAGTTGAAGACGGCCAGCGGGATGGTCTTCTTGAGGTTGAACCCGGCCTTGCCCGCGATCTTGAGCGCGGTGGTCTGCTTGAGGCCGACCTGGGCGAGGAAGTCGAGGTCGTTGTCGTAGACGCACAGGAAGCCGCAGTCGAGGTCGAGGTCCACCTTGATGACCGGCTTGAAGCGCAGCTCGCCGCTGACGGTGAGGGGCTCGAGGTTGCCCTCGCCGAGCTTCACGTCGATCCCCACCCGGAACTCCCCCTCCGCCTGGGGCGAGGGCCTGCCCAGCAGCCGCACCCCCGGGGTCAGGACGCTGACGGAGCCCAGGTCGGCCTCGGTCAGCTCCTGCTCGACGCTGAGCCTGCCCTTCTGCAGGGCGTCGCCGATCTGGGCCTGTGCGGTGCGCACCAGGGTCTTGCCGCCGGACTGCTCGAGGCCCGTCACCCTGCGCAGTAGCCCCTCGGGGGCCTTGGCCCCGGGCTCGCTGACCAGCACGTTGCCGGCCTGGAAGGCCGCCGCGGCGGAGCCCGCGAAGACCAGCGTGCCGTCGGGCTGGACCTCCTCGAGGGCCTGGCGCGCGGCCGGGTCGAGCACCCGGGTCTCCGGGCGCACCACCACCTGGGGCGGCGCGGGCGGCCGGGCGCAGGCCGCGAGGAGCAGGAGCAGGCTCAGGTACGCGTATATCTTCACTGATAACCCCCTTTTGCGGGTCTACCGGCCATTCCGCAGACCGCTCTTGGGACGGGAAACCCCGCCCCGGCCCTAGCAGATGCGGCTGACCTTGATCACGACGAAGTCGAACCCCTCGTTGTTCTGCGGGTCCTTCGCCTTCAACCGCAGGCGAAGCGTGTCGCTGACCTCACAGCCGCCGTAGGGGATGGAATCCGAGGGCTTCCAGTCGCCGTTGGCCGCCGGCGTCACCGCGAAGGTCTGGGCGCCGGTCCCGGTGGAGGGGTCGTAGCCGGTGGTCACGTCCCACGCCAGCGTGACCGCCCCGCCCTCGGGGTCGGTGGCGTTCCCGGCGAGCTTGAGCGTGGTGTCCGGCCCGACGCTGACGCCGTCCTGCGGGCTGGTGATGTTGACCACGGGGGGCAGGTTGGCAGGCGGGTCGATCACGACGACGTTCACCGACGCGCTGGAGCTCCCGCCGTGGGAGTCGGTGCCGGTGAGGGTCAGCGTGCGCGGGCCGTTGGAGCCGAAGCTCACCGTGACGTTGCAGCCGGTCTTGGGGAGGCCGTCCCCGCCGGCGCTGCTGGCCCAGCTCAGGCTGGAGCAGGGGAGCTGGAAGCCGGCCTCGTTGGGGTCGTAGCTGACGCCGCGCAGGGTGTAGCTCACGCCCCGGAAGAACTGCTGGCCGCTGAAAGGGGCGTTGATGGCCACCGTGGGCGGGGTGTTCACCACGGTGACGGCGCGGCTGACGCTGGCGGTCGCGCCGGCGCTGTCGGTGGCGGTGACGGTGATGGTGCGGCTGCCCAGGCTGGTGGGGAGGTAGTCGACGCTGTAGCCGCTGCCCAGGTTGCCCTCCACGCTCGAGGTCCAGGTGACGGTGCAGCAGGGGAAGGGGTCTTCGAAGTCGCTGACGGCGGCCTCGAGGCGGCTCCCCAGGCCGATCTGCACCGTGCCGCTGCCGGGCGAGACGATCTGGACGCTGGGCGGGATGTTCCCCAGCACCTTCTGCACCGCGGCGAGGGCGTTGACGTACTTCCCCACCTTGGGGTCGGGGCTGGCGTGGGCGGTGCTCATGAGGACGTCCTCGACCTCCGAGGCGCTCAGCGAGGGCTTGGCGGCCCAGACCAGCGCGGCCACGCCGGCGGCGAAGGGGGAGGAGAAGCTGGTGCCGTTGATCCGGCGCGCCCGGTTGGCGGGGTTGTCGGGGTCGGGGCCCACCCAAAGGGTGTAGGGGGCGAAGATCTCCACGTCCCCGTCGTCGTCGCCGCCGTCGGAGGAGCTGTAGTTCGAGCCCGAGGCCCGGTTCTTGGAGTCCCAGGCCAGCCCGCCCACGCAGATGACCCCGCCGCTCTCGCAGGGCACGTGCCAGGTCTCCTCCCAGCACACCACGAAGCAGTCCTCGGCCTCGACGTTCTTGCCCTCGTTGCCCGCCGAGGCGAACAGCAGCGCCCCGCTCGCGCGCACGGCCCGGGTGGCGGCCTCGAGGGGCAGCGCCGTCCAGGCCAGCGCGGCCGGGACCGGCGCGCTGAAGCTCATGTTGATGACCTTGGCCCCGGCGATGCGGGCCTCGGCGAGCGCCCCGATGACGGTGAAGTAGTCGTAGGAGGTGTAGACGAGCACCAAGTCGGCCACGGGCCCGGCGGGGCCGGCCGCGCCGTAGCCGTTGTCGGGCACCCCGGCGGCGGCCTGGGCCACCGCCGTGCCGTGCCAGGGGCAAGGGTTCCCGCCCGAGCAGGAGAGCAGGTTCTCGGTGCCGACGGGGTGGACCAGCGGCACGTTGGAGATGGCTAGCCACCCGGCCGGGAAGTCCTCGTCGGGTTGGAAGCCCATGTCCAGGACGCCGATCTTCACCTTGTTCGAAAGCTTCCCGGCCATCTCCAGCGCCCGCCAGGCCTCGGTCACCCCGATGTCCTGGGCGCTGCCGGCCCGCAGGTGCGGCCAGTTGAAGGCGTTGACGGTGTAGGCGGTGCCGCCGATGCTGTCCCCGGCGGGGGCCTCGGCGGTGGCCCGGTCGGTGAAGAGGCCCCCCTGGCTCACCCAGTTCACCCCCACGCTCAGCCCGCCCACCTGCTCCTGCGCGGCGGCGGCCAGCAGCTTGTGGGCGGCGGCGCTCGAGACCGCCAGCGCGCCCCGGCTGTCCTTGTCCAGCGCCCGCAGGTTGGCCGAGAGCTTGGCGGTGTCGGCGGCGTCGGCGCGCACCCGCACCAGATACTGCTTGCCGACGCCGCTCAGCCCCGCGGCCGCGGGGTCGAAGGCCTTGAGCACCGTCCCCTGCCAGCGGGCCAGGAAGGCGTCGAGGGCGGCGGGGTCGTCGGTGGCGACCACCAGCTCGTTCTCCACGAACTCGGCCTGGTTGCCCTTGGCGTCGCGGACGGCGGCCAGCGGGCGCGGGGTGCTGCCGTCGAGCGGGGGGAGCGTGGGGCGTGGGGGCCGCAGGGTGGGGTCCTCGCCGACGGTGGGCGGGGGCAGTTGCTGGGGCTGCGGCCCCTGGCAGGCCGCCAGGGCGAGGGCGACGAATACGACGAGCGAATGCTTGTGCATGGGTTTCCTCCTGTCCTGCCGGGCCTCAGCGCCCGATGACGAGTTGGGTGGTGAAGGAGCCGCTGACCTCGGCGGGCAGCGGCAGCCCGAGGGTGCGGCCCGCCGAAAGCTCCCGCGCGGCGGTGGTGATCCTCCAGGTCACGGTCCTGCCGTAGCCGTAGGCGACGTTGGGCCTGAACCTGACCACCGTGCCCTCGGCGTTCCACTCCAGGCTTCCCCCGACGGCGGTCGAGCCGATCCTGACCTCGAGCGCCCCCGCCACGCTGGTGGCGTTCATCGCCTCGGAGAAGGTGAAGGTGATGGGGGAGCTGGGCGAGACGTTGAACGCGCCGTCGCGCGGGCTGACGCTGAGCAGGCGCGGGTTGAAGTTGGGGGTGGTGAAGCTGAACTGGTAGGCGGCGGCCAGGGCGTTGCCCGCGGTGTCCTTGGCCCCGGTCCCGAGGGTGATGGTGTAGGTGGTGAGCTGCTGGAGGGCCGCGTTGCAGCGTGCGCTGTTGGCGGTCCAGACCCAGGCGCAGGCGAGGGCGGGCTGGCTGAGGAAGGCCGCCTGCACCGACTGCTGGTCCATGGCCTCGCTGAAGTCGAGCTGGACGAAGCCGCGGTGGGTCTGGGGGTTGGCGTCCGTGGAGCGCGAGGCCACCGCGGGCGGGGTGGTGTCCGGGGTGGCCCGCAGCGAGAAGGCCACCCGGCCGGGGCTGGCGAGGGGGTTGCCGCCCTTGTCCTTCGCCGAGACCAGCAGCACGTGGGTCTTGCCGCCTTGGAGCTGGTCGGAGGGGGTGAACTGCACCTGGGTGTCGCCCTGGCCCCAGGCCGGGGTGCCGAAGTTCACCGGCGTGGGCGCCGTGCAGGCCGCGCTGGCCGGGGGGTCGGTGCTCACGCACAGCCCGATCTCGACCGAGCCCGGGTCCATCGGCTCGGAGAAGGTGAAGCGCAGGGCGGGCACCAGGCCCAGGTCCTGCGCCCCGTCGGCCGGCTCCGAGGAGACCAGCGCGGGGGCGACCATGTCCTTGGGCGTCACCGAGGCCACCGCGGAGGGGGCCGAGCGGTTGCCGCTGGCGTCCTGCGCGTCCACGGCGTAGAAGTAGGGCTTGCCGTTGTCGAGCCCCGCCACCTTAGCCAGCACCGCCGGCTTCTCGACGAAGAGGGTGGGCAGCAGCGCGTCGGCGGCGGTCCCGACGTAGACGGTGTAGCCCGCCAGGTCGGGCTCGGGGGACGGGTTCCACTCCACGAAGAACTCGCCGTCCCCCGGCGTGGCCTTGACCCCGCCGGGGGTGGCCGGGGGGGTGGTGTCCGGGGG
>NZ_QXDL01000004.1:0-48225 GCF_003574345.1 Calidithermus terrae | reverse complement strand
GGGGATCTCGGGCACCCCCCGGGGTCGGCGCGGCGGGCGGCGGTTCAGGTTCATCTGCGGCGCCCGGAACGGCGGCCCGGGGTTAAACTGTTGTGGTTCCATAGAGGAACCCCCGGCCGCAGCCGACGAGTCCTTTGGGTGCCCTGCGGCCGGGGCCGACGTTGCGGGGCGCGCCTAGCGGGGGCTGAGCTGGGCGAGCAGGTCCCGCAGCAGGTCGCGCAGCTCCTTGTCGTTGTCGGCCAGCTTGAGGGCGATCGAGGCCATGTCGCCGGTCGCCTGGGCCACCTGGCGCTCCACCGCGCCCAGCCGGTCGTTGAAGGCCCCGAGCAGGCCGGTGACCAGGGCGTAGAGGCTGCCCTCGGCCTCCTCGTCGTCCGGCAACAGCTCCACACTGCGCAACCCCCGCTCGGCCGCCGCGAAGCGCCCCTCCAGGTGACTCAGGCGCAGCTCGAGGCGCCCCAGCCGATCCCCGAACTCGCCCAGCCGCTCGTTCAGGCGGGCCAGCTCCCGCGCCAGGGCGTTGTCCTGGGGGTCCCGGGGGGCCCCGGCATCCGGCCCCTCCGCCTGGCGGGGCACGGGCGGTTCCTCCCTGGCGGGCCCACGCTTTGCCGGAGCCTGCAGCAGCGCGGCGTAGGGCTCCGGCAAGACCGGCGCCTCGCCCCGCTCGCGGCGCTGGCGCAGCGCGTCGAAGTGCTCGTGGATGGGCGGGGTGGCCTGACCCCCCTGCCCCGACCGGTACTCGGTGGCCAGCTCGTGCAGCGCGGCCAGCAGCAGCGGCAGGTCCGCGCCACCGACCCGCCCGTCTTTTGCCTCGAGGTCGCCCCCGGCCGCCCGGATCCGCTCGACGGCCCGGCGCAGGCTGCGCTCGCTGTAGCCGCTGAGGCGGGAGAGCTCGCCGAGGGGGACGGTGGGGGCTGCGGTCGTGTGCGGTAGCGAGGGTTTCATGGGACCATTCTGCCGCGAAGGCCGGCGCGCCGCCCCCGCCGGTTCTCATCTTGGCGCGGCGCAGCGGGGGACGCGGAGGCTAGGCTGGGGGCGTCCCCCCTGGCGCGGGCCGTGCCCGGGCGCCGGGGGGCTCGGAGGCGAGATGCAGACCGAAACCCACCCCTTACCCGGGACCGCGGCGCCCCTGCTGCTGAGGAACTCCGACCCGGTGCTGATGATGGCGCCGGACGACCTCGAGGAGAGCCCCGAGCAGGCCCGCCGCCGCTACGACCCCCAGGAACTGGAGGCGCTCAAGGCCAGCGTCCGCCGCTACGGCGTCATCGTGCCGCTGCTGGTGCAGGACCAGGGGGGCCAGCGGCTGCGGGTGATCTCGGGCCACCGCCGCCTGCGGGTGGCCCGCGAGCTGGGCCTGCAGGTGCCCTGCCTGCTCAGCCGCACGCCCTTCCGGGGGGCGGCCGAGGCGGAGCTGGTGATGGCGGCCAACCAGCAGCAGCCCCTCGACCCCTTCGAGCTGTTCTGGACGGTGGTGCGGACCACCTGGGAGTACCACCGCGAGCTCTACGACCCCGCGCTCTCCCTCGAGCAGTGGATGGACCTGCTGCGCTACGTGCTCGACCCCGGCGCCGCGCCGCTGGAGGAACAGCCGGAGTGGCTGCGCCTGCGCTACCGCGAGGTGATGGAGTCCCTCGACGCCGACCTCAAGGCCTTCGGCCTGCCCGCCGCGCAGCTGCGCGACCGGCTCATCCGCTACCGGGCGATGCTGCCGGTGGTGCAGCGCGCGCTGCGCGAGGGACGGCTGAGCTGGGAGGGCGCCCGCAGCTTCAACGGCTGGGTCAAGCGCGCCCGGCGGCTGTTCCCCGAGCACCCGGCCCTGGGCGAGGAGGCGTTGTGGGCGCTGGCGCAGAGCCTGCAGGCGCTCAGCCTGCGGGAGCTGCGCGAGGCGCTGCAGCGGGAGCTGGCGCGGCTGGGGGCGCCGCGGCGCGAGGCGTCGGAGGCCGAGCGCACTATCCGGCGGCTCTACCGCCGCACGGCGCGCCTCGAGCAGGACCGCCGCCAGGAGGTGCGGGAGCGCCTGCGGCAGCTCGAGCAGGAGCTCAAGGACATCGAGGCCCTCCTCGAGCAGCCCTGAGCCACCCCCGGGCGGCGCCGCCCATAGAGGGTCTTTGCTGTGCTGGACGGCAAAGACCCTCTTGCTTGTGCTTCTCATTGAGGACTCATTTTGGTGACTTGATGGTATCTAAAATATCAATAGGAGATTCCTATGGAGCGCTACGCCGGACGGATGGTCTACCCCTTGCTCCTGGCCTACGTGGCCGCGCTGGTGGTGAGCGCGGGCCACCTGGCGCAGTGGTACGCCCTGACCTCGGGGGGCTTGCCCGGGTGGTTTGCGCTGGGGCTGGCGGTAAGCCTCGAGCTGACCGCGTTTCTGTTGTCGCTGATCTCCAACCTGGTGCCGCGCGCACGCTGGGCGGTGGGCGGGGCGTTGGCCGCGCTGGCGCTGGTGTGGGGGGGGAACCTGCTGGCGATGGCCCGGGTGCCCGGCATGGCCGGCTGGGAGGTCTTCCTGCAAAGCCTGTTCGTGCCCGTCTCGACGCTGGTGGTGGGCAAGGTCATCGGCGAGCTGCTGCGGCTGCAGGGGGCGGCCGGGGGCCGCCCCGCCGCAGAACCCCCCCGCGAGGCGGCCCCGCCGGCGGTCAGGGCCACTCCTGTCGGGGACGGGCGCGAGCCCGTGCGCCACGCCGTGCCGGCACACGACGGCCCCGAGCGCCGGGGAGAGCCCGCGAGGGAGGGGGACCTGGCCGCGGCGAGCTTCCTCCAGCAGACCAGCCGGATTACCCGCACCCGCATCGAGGTGGCCGAGTCCATCGAGCACGGGGTGGCGCTGCTGGAGGGCCTGCCCCCACAGGCCCGGCGGGCGCTCCAGCTCATCGAAGAGGGCCAGAGCAGCCGCGGCGAGCTCATGCGCGCGCTGGGGGTCGGCCTCGTCGAGCTCAGCGGCATCGTGGGCGCGCTCGAGGCCCGCGGGCTGGTGCGGGCCAACGGCCAGGGCTGGGAGCGCCGGTGAGCCCGGCCGTGGCCCGGGCCGCCGCTGTGCTGCTGCTGGCGGCTGTCCCGTTCGCGGCCGCCCAGCCGGGGCGGGCTGCGCCCGTACACCTTGGTGTACCGGCGTCAGCCGGTCCCGAAGGGGATCGTCCGGCTGGTGCAGGGCCGCAGGCCCTCCCGACAGGGGATCGTCTACCGGTGGACCCCCAGCAGCTCTACCGCCTGGTGCAGGCCTACTACGGCACGCCCTACCGCTGGGGCGGCACCGACCCGCGCGTGGGGCTCGACTGCTCGGCCTTCGTCCAGCGCGTCTACGCCCACCTGGGCTGGCGGCTGCCGCGCACCGCCCTCAAGCAGTACACCCGCCTCCCGCCCGTCACCACCGCCTACCTGCTGCCGGGGGATCTGGTGTTCTTCCGCGCGCCGGGTCGGCCGGTGGACCACGTGGGCCTGGTGCTGTGGGACGGCCTGATGGCCCACGCCAGCCAGGCCCGCGGGGGCGTGGTGGTCGAGCCCCTGAGCCGCTACGCGGGCCGCTACATCGGGGCCCGCCGCCCGCTGGCCGGGGTGGTGCCCGCAAAGTCCTATTGAGGAAATATATATTGACTGCTCGGGCAGCCTCGGCTAGGATGGGGCCGTGATCCGCCTGGATGGTCGCGCGAGAGCGCAAACGGGAACGGCCCGTGTCCGGGTCCCCAGCTCGCTGCCGGGAGCCGGGGGGGAAACGGACCTCACACCGCCCGCCGGGGCAACCAATGCGCCCCTTCGGCAAACCTCGCGCTCCGAGGCCCGGCCAGGGGTACAGGGCGCGCGGGGGCGAGACCGGGCAGGCGGCGGCGGCTACTCCTCGGGTAGGCCCCGCCCCATCGCATTCGAGCCTTGCCGTCCCGAGGCGCGTCATAAGCCCCCCAGGCCTGGCCCGGGCCGTCGCGGAGGGGGTACGTCCTGCGGCAGAGGTGCCCGGGCACCAGGGCTAAATCGTCTTGCGGAGGGGCGGCGCGGGGCCGGAGCGGGCCCCGCGCCTTCGTGTGCATGCAGGGGCCTCAGGGGAACACACACCCGTCCGGTGGAAGGCAGCGGCTAGCAGTCGAGGGAAACGGGCGCAGATCCCGCCGAGCCCCTACGGACAAGCCTGCGTTGTGGCCTTTTCGGCTATATCTCCGTGGGTGTCTCGACCGACACAGGCCAACACAAAGGCCCACTCCAGGGCGGCGTCCTCGAGTTCGTCGATCAGGTTCCCCGCCCCCAGATGGCCCGTATCCAGGTGGGTCTTCAGGAGGAGCCGGTTGCGGCCGGTGCGATAGCTTCGGATGCGGGCCACCCACTTCGCGGGCATCCAGTACGGCACTCTCGTGTCGTTCATGGCCCCCACCGCCAGGATGGCGGGGTAACGGCCGGGCTTGAGGTTCTGATAAGGCGAGTACGAGAACATGTAGGCGAGCTCGTCTGGGGCGTCTGGGTCGCCCCATTCGGCGGTCTCCAGGGCCGAGAGAGCGCTGGTTTCGTCGAGCATCCCGCCCACAACATCCACGAACGGCACCCTAGCCACCACCGCCCGGAACAGGTCGGGCCGCGCGTTGAGCGCGGCGCCCACCGCCGCCCCACCCGCGCTGACACCCGCGAGCACCAAGGAATCGGGACAGGCATAGCCCTCGCGGATAAGGTGTTGGGCGCAGGCAATCACGTCGAGGGCCGCATTGCGCTTGTTCAGCCGCCTCCCCCCGTCGTGCCAGGCCTGGCCCCGCTCGCCCCCGCCGCGGATATGCCCAATAGCGAAGGCCACACCCCGGTCCAGCAGAGGCAGGCGGAAGGGGCTGAAGCTAGGGCTGGTGACCGCGCCGTATGCCCCGTAGACGTAGAGATACAACGGGCGTACGGTTCCCGCGGCGCAACCGTGGCGGTAGACCAGAGAGATCGGGATAGCGCTCCCGTCGTCGGTCTCGGCCCAGACTCGCTCCGCGCAGTAGTTCCCGGAGTCGTAGCCCGGGATGCTGTGGCGATGGACCAGCCGCACCGATCGCGTTTCCAGGTCGACCTCCCAAAGTCCCTCCGGTGTGACCAGGGAGCTGAACTCGAACCGGAACCAGCGAGCGTGGTAGTCACCGTTTTCGGCTGGAGAAAACACCCCGAGACCTTCCGGCACCCCGGCTTCAGGGGCTGGGATTGGCCAAGTCTCTCCCTGTGCCAGGTCATGGACCCAAATCCGCCCGCACCCGTTCTCGTGGCCGTAGATGACCAGGTGGCTGGCGAAGGCGTCCATCCCTGAAACGACCCCCTCGGCTGGACTAAGCGCCTCGATCCATCCCTCTGGCGGGGTTGGTTCGCAGGGAGCAAACATCACACGGAGATCTGTCCGGTCGAGGTTCGTCAACACCGCGAAGCGATCCCGGCAGTGCTCCAGCCAGTAGCGTAGCCTCTCTCTGCGCTGATAAAACAGCTGTACCGGGCGATTCGGACGGTCCAGCTCGAGGTAATGGACCTCGGTGTCCTCGGCACCGACCGAGGTCACGAAAAGATAGGCCCGGCTGCGCGAACGCGCGAGCGTGAGCGCATAATGCTCGTTTGGTTCAACCAGCAGGGTCTGGTGGCCTACTCCCTGCGGCCCGAGTGGCCGGAACAGCAAGCGCTCGGGCCGCCCTGACTCGCTCAGCCCCAGAAGATAGAGGCCCTTTCCGTCCGGCGACCACTCGAAATCAGCGTATACGTCGGGTATTTCCTCCAAGAATCTGCCATTCTCGAGATCCCTAACCAGCACTGTATACCGCTCGTGCCCAGTAAGGTCAATGGACAGTGCGATCTTGCTATGGTCATCGTTGGGCTTGACCGAGCCGACCATGGCATGTAGGCTCCCACGCTCGGAGGCCAACTCTCCCACGTCTACGAGCACCTCCTCTTCCAAAGTCCCCACCCGGCGGCGGCAGAAAACGGGCCATCCGTCAGGCGAATCCGTGCGGTCGTAATAGAGGTAGTTGCCAACCGGCATGGCCGGTGACTCCGTAAACACACTCCTCAGGGCCATGAGCTCGCTTATGACAGCACGGTAGAGCCCGACGTGCCCCGCGAGAAACCTCTCGACGCGGGTGTTCTCGTCCTCGAGGAAGCGCCTTGTCCGCGGATCGCACAGGTCTTCCAACCAAGCGAATTCGTCAGGCTTAGGGTTATGGCTGTCTGACATGATCTTCCTGCCCCTGAGCCGCTACGCTTCCTTCCGAAGGCGGGCTGGCTCTCTTCAGCAGGGGCACCAGGACGAGCCAGCCCGCCAGCGCCACGATCACCGAGATGGTGGCGGACGCCGACAGCAGGGCGCGGGGCTCGAGCAGCGGGACCAGATAGCCCGACAGGCTCGAGGCCGCGAGGAACAGGGCCGTCGTGGACATGTCTACCGCGCTGCGCACGCGCCCGAGGTAGGACGGGGGGACGTAGCGCTGGTCCAGGGTGTCGCGGGCGATGTTGAAGGGGGCGTTGCCCAGGGAGGTGAGGATCACCCCCAGCACCAGCACGGGCAGGCTCCACGCGGCGGCCACCAGGGTCGCCCCGAGGGCCATCAGGCCGAGACTGGCGGCCAGCAGGCGCTCGAGCCGGGCCCGGTGGGCCAGCCAGACGACGTAGCCGCCCACCAGCATCTGGGCGACGCCGTTGGTGGCGGCGAGCCAAGCTAAGTCAGGCGCGTTGTGGCCAAGGGTTCTCGTGATGAAGAAGATCATCACGGTGCCATTGATCCCCGCGGCCAGAGCGGTTGTGGAGGTGATGGCGAAGTTAGCCAGAATCAGGCGCGCACCGAGAAGATAGCGGAGGCCCGCACGGATATCGCCCCACAATGAACTCCGCCCCCGGGATGGAGTCCCTGATTCTGTGGGCTGAAGGCGGTGGGGGGGCAGCGCTAGCCCGATGAGCAGCGCCGATAACAAGAAGGTGGCAGCGTCCGCCACGAAAGCCACTCCTGGGCCCACAGTCGTGTAGAGCACGGCGCCCAGGGCCGGGCCCGCGATGAGGGCGGCCTGCTGGCCGATGACGAGCAACCCGTTGCCCTGCTCGAGCTGGCGGTCTTCGACGACGCGGGGCAGCACGGTGCCGGCGGCCACCTCCGCGACAGCTGAGAACAGTGTGGCTAGTAGTATGACCGGGTAGACCAACCACAGGCTGTGGCTGACCACCGCGTAGACCAGCGCCAGGCTGAGCAGAGCGCGGGCCAGGTCGGCCCCGACCAGGATGGCCCGCCGGTTAAAGCGGTCCACGAACACCCCGGCCAGGGGGCTGAGCAACAGGTAGGGTACCGTCTCTGCAACGGTAATCGCAGCGATAGCCAGGCCAGACTGGCCGCTCTCGGCGAAGACCCACAGCAGCAGGGTCATGCGGCGAACAGCGTCCCCTGCCGAAGAGACAGTCTGCGCCGCCCAGAACGCCAGGAACGCAGGGTTGCGGAAGATGCTGGAATACGGTGGGGTAGCTTGCACGTTCGTACCTTGCAGTCCGGTGAGCAGGAGGCTCCTACGGATCGGCTTCTCCGGTCACGGTGGGGTCGGGGTCGGATTCACAAGCGGGGGTTCGGCCGCCGCCTCGGTCATGAGTTGCAGCCGCTCAAGCTTCCTCTGGAAGGGGGTCTTGGGCTTTTCGCGGGTGGCTTCGTCCCAGTACTCCTCCTTGAGGCGCCTCATCCGCACGTGTCTCAGGTGCCGCACGACCTCTTCCGGTGTTGGTGCCGCCATGCCTGTTTCCCACTCGCCCGAACCGACGGCGACCCCTGGGGCAGGTGGGATGACGTAGTGCCCGTCCGTTGTCAGCGTCCTTAGGTTGCGCTGTACGGCGGGACTGCGCCACATCGAGGGGTTCATTGAGGGCGCGAAAATCACAGGTCCAGGGTAGCTGACGATGGCCGCGGCCAGGAGATTGTCGGCGATCCCATTCGCGGCCTTGCTGATGATGTCTGCACAGGCAGGAATTACCACAAACAAGTCGGCCCACCGGGTCAGCTGGATGTGGGGGGTCTTCACCTCGGTAGACCGGTCCCAGAAGTCCACGAAAACCCTGTCATCAAGATAAAGTTCCAGCACGGCCGGGCTCACCATCTTGGCCGCGGACGGCGTCATGATCACCTTAACCTGCCTCGCCAGGACCGTTCGGAAGTGGAATAGGTAGTTGTGGAGGTTGACGCACTGTATGCCCCCCGATACGCCAACGAGCAGGTTGTCACAGAGTGAGGAGGACATAGTCGTTCATTCCGGTCCCGCCTAGCCGCAGCGGCTAGGCGGGACCGGAGCTGCCTAGCAGAGGCAGTTGACGTTGGTGTTGGGACGGGTGCCGGGTCGAGAGGCCTGCACGGGTTTTACGATCCACCTGATCTGTTTGGCCTGCATGGTCTACCTCCATTCGAACGCTTGATACCCGAGACCGATCGGATGACGCTGAGGTTTATTTCGATCACCGTGATGTTTCTATGAGCCTCCGCACATCACCTCCCTCCTCCCGATCAGCCGAAGCCGCACATGATTCCGCGCGGTCAGCCTCTCGTACACTGCAGACCAGCGGAGACCCCATCGGCTTCGGGCATCGTCGCCTCGAGCTGGATGAGTTGGAGAGTCTCCCGGATGGTCACCTTCTCGGTCGGGCAGTGGCAATCGCCACTGTCCATCCAGTCCTTTGGACAGGCCGCCCCGTAGCAGCTCGGGCTGAAGAAGCAGGTCGAGCACTTCTTGCCCTCCTCCAGCCCGTTGGTTTCGCACCACAGGGCAACCTTGCGCCAGTCCAGGTCCATCGAGCCATCCGGGTGAAGCCGCCCGACGATGTTCCGGTCATGGTAGTCTAGCTCCACGGTGCACTTGTACACTTGACCGTCCGAGCCGATCACGAACGACCGCGGGTTCGCCGCGTAGCACACGACTCCGTTGGGCTGAAGGCTCTCCAGGACAAAGGTGTTGCGCAGACCCGCCTCGGTCGCCAACCGGCGGGCGCGCATGACAGCTTGGTAGGCCGAGTCCTGCTCACACACCTCGAGGCGGTCGTCATTCGCCCCGCCCCAGGTGCCAATGGCGTAGAAGCTGGTGGTGAAGCGAGGGTCTCCACCAAACTCTTGTGCGAGGAGCTGGAGGAATTCCTCCAAACGCCGTAGCCCTTCGGGATCAAAGTTGTGCCGCAGGGATACCACGAAGGGGTAGCTCGTGGACTTGAGGTAGCGGAGGTTATCCATGATCCGCCTAAACGAGGGCGCGCCGTCAATCGGCACGCGTCGCTTGTCATGCTCTTCTTCAACCCCGTCTAGGGTGATCTGGAGAAACGACAAGCCATAGGGGAGCAGTTGCTCGGCGAGGTCGGGGGTGAGGAGGGAACCGTTGGTTGTCAGGCTCGAGCTGAAGCGGATCCCGTGGCTCTGGCAGTAGATGTGGAAATGTTGGGTCAGCTCGACAACCACATCGGCGGCGAGAAGCGGCTCACCCCCGAACCAGCTGAGATCAAATTGTTCCAGCCTGCTCTGGGTCGCCACGAACCGCTTAATCCCCTCGCGCAGTTCAGGCGGCATCTTGCCGCGCTCGAACGATTCATAGCAGTAGGTGCAGCGGAAGTTGCACGCCTCCGTGGGCATGACGATGAGCCTCAAGCTGTGATCATCGTACTTCCGCAGGTACTGTAGGTGGCGCAGCTCGTTCTCGTCTGTGCCCTCGGGGATGAGGAAGCCGCCCTCGCTGAGGTCCTGGAGAATGCCCTCTAGCGGAGCCCGGTGCCGCGCGCTGCGCTTTAGTGCCCCCTTGACGTAGGCGGCCTGCCCCGGCGGCACCGCACAGATCGCTCCATTGAGGGTGTTATAGATAACGAGGGAGCCCGTTTCGGAGGTCGAGTAGCTCAAGTACTTGGTCGGCACGTAGTGCCTGCTCACCCTGCACCTCGCTTCCTGAAAAAGTGATCCCAAGGGGCTGTACGAAGCTGGAGGCATCCTATGTGTTAGCCTTGTTAAAATGGAAGATCAATCTCTGAATAGGTCGGAGATGGTCGTTAACGACCGGAAAGCGGCGGAGCTGTTGACCCGGCCCGAGGCGTTGGTCTACCTCGCGCCCTTCATGAAGGGGCCACGCAGCCTGAGGCAGGTCGCCGGGGAGCTCTCTACACCGATCCCGAACCTTCACTACTGGGCGGATAAGTTTCTACGCTTGGGGCTTCTCGAGGTGGTCAAGGTCGAGCGGCGTGTGGGAAGGCCAATCAGGTACTATCAAGCCCGAGCACAACGGTACATAGTGCCGCAAGAACTGGTTCCGATGGCGCACTTCGAACACACCGAACGCGTATGGAACCACAGGCTCTGGGTGGCCCTAGAGCAGGCATCTCCGGAGCTTCTACACCAGCGTGGGGTGGAGATTAGGCTCGAGCTCGACGGAACGCTCACTATCAACCCGTCCCAAGACCGCAAGGGATCCTGGGATATTCTGGGCGATGGGGTGCCCGCCGTACTCAACACCTGGAGCGATGCCCTGCTACTAGACCCTCCTGACGCTAAAGCGCTCCAGCGCGAGCTGTTGGAACTGTTCGAACGGTATCGCAGGAAATCGGGCAACCAGCGCTACATCATTCACATCGGGCTTGCCCCTCGTGAAAGCGACAGGCTGAGCAGGTGACAGCCTACCCCTCGGATCACGCCCCAGCTCCCTGATCGCTCTTGGCCCTCAAGGCTGGCCCCGGCGAATACAGGCTGGGGCTGGCATCAAAACCCGGAGCTTCGCGCCCATTCTCCCTAGCCCTGGTACGAGCCGGGTGGCACCGCTCCCCGGCTGCCGCGCCCGGCAATTCTGTGATATATGTATTCATCATAGGAGATTATATGAGGCACAGTGCGATCCCAATCCCCGAGAAGAGCCCCGCCCTGGCGCCCAGCCGGCGCCGCCTGAGCCGCCTGGTGGAGGAGCTGCTCGAGCAGCACCCCGACTGGACGCCCGAGGCCATCCGCCGGGCGTTGTTCCTTCGCGGCCTGGCCGCCGACCCCTGCCTGCTGCGGGCCGAGGTCGAGGCCCAGGGTGCCGGTTACAGCGACCTGCTGCCGGTGCGGCTGGTCAGGGAGCGGCTGGGGCTTGAGGCGAGGCCGTGACCGTGGTCCATGGCCGTGACGAGGGCGCGCTGCAGCGCGCCCTGGAGGGCGTCCCCTGCGGGGCGGCCGCCGCGGTGCTCGTCCGCTACCGCCAGCACCCGCGCGGCTATCTGCGCCAGCCCCTGGGGGGCTCGGGCGAGGCGGAGCTGGCCTGGAAGCGGGTGCGCGGCGAGAAGCCCTTCGTGCTCCGGCTGGGGGACGGCCTGGGCCTCAAGGAGCCGTACTTCACCCCGCGCCACCCGCTGATCCTGCAGGCCGCCCCCGAGCGCCTCGAGGCCTTCCACCGCGCCCGGCGGCGCCTCTCGCAGCGCCGCTGGCAGGCCTTCGCCGGGTGCAGCCTGGTGGACTATCTGGCGCAGTTCTCCCCTCCGCCCGAGTTGCTGGGGGGGATGACCGCGGGCGACTGGGAGGTGCTGGAGGTCGACCGCGATCACGGCACAGCCGCGCTGCTGCGCTGCGCGGGCGACTACCTCGTGGCCACGCCCTACGGCTGGCTGCGGCCTGGCCCCGCCCAGCGCCGGCCCACCCTGGCGGGGGTGCGGGCGTCGCTGGGGCTGGAGCGCTACCACGACCCGCTGGTGCTCGAGCGGCTCGGCGGGGTCTGAGCCCCTGCGCCCGCTGGGACCATCGGAATACTTGGACTCGCAGACATGCCGCCGGGCGCGGCAGCATGCTCGTCTGCGTTTGGATACTTGGGCGAACACCGTCGGAAGAGTCGGGTGAAAGACCCGGGGTTCGCCAACGGGGAGGACCGCCTCGAGCCGCTGCCGCCGGGCCTGGACAACCCCATACAGCCGGGCACGCTGCGGGGCCTGCTGGTCTACCAGGTCTGCCGCGCGCCCTCGCCGTGGCAACCCCCCTATCCCTCGAGCATCCCCCGCAGCCGCTGGGCCAGCTCGGAGGCCCTGCGGGGCGTCGAGTTGGCCAGGACCTCCGCGTAGAGCCAGTCGCGGTCGACCTCGCCCGCCTCGAGGAGCTCGAAGAGGAAGGAGAACTCGAGCGGCTTGAACTCCTTGCGCAGCACCACCGCCAGCAGGCTCTTGAGGTGGCTCAGCCGCTCCTCCGGCGACTTCGCCTTCCACTCGGCCAGAGAGTCGCCCTCGGCCTCGGCCGACGCCCGGGCCTCGCCGGCGCCCCGGGCGCGGCGCGCGGCCTTCTTGTTCTCGGCGACGAAGCCGCCGGGGTTGGCGTACTTCCCCTGCTCGTCCCTCAGGACGTCGACCAGGAAGCCCTGGCGGTTGCGCGGCCGGTAGCCGCCCTCGAGGATGGCCTCGAAGAGCGCGACCCGCTCCTTGACGCGGGGGTAGCCATACTCGCGCGCGTAGCGCTGGGCGGTGGGCAGCGACAGGCCGCTGCGCACCAGCAGGTCCACCGCGGCCGGGTCGGGCAGGGGCCGGACGTCCCCGAAGTGGTAGACGATCACCTGGGCCTTCCCGCTGCCGACGTACTCGACGCACTCGAGGTAGCCCCGCTCGATGAGCTCGTCGTGGGCGTTCTTCAGCGTGCGCCGGATCTTCTCCGGCCTTTTGTCGACGATCTTGCAGACGTCGGCCCACTCGAGGAGCCTCACCTGGAAGGCCCGCACCGGGCCGGGGAGGTCGGCGGGGAGGCGCTGCCCGTCGAGGAGGCGGAACAGCGCCCGGGTCAGCGGGCGCTTGAGGCTGGTGAGGAGCTCGAGGTCGAGCGGCTTGATGTAGCGCGCGCGCACCGACCGCACGATCTCCTTGCCCAGCGTGATCTCGATGACCGAGCTGCTGTCGAGCTCGCCCTCGTCCTTGTGGGTGAACTCGATGTTGTCGAGGTAGCGGAAGGTGCGGCTCTGCCACCGCCCGTCCGCGTGCCAGGCCTGGCTGGCGGTGTAGGTGGTGTGGGTCAGCCGCATCAGGCTCTCGCGCAGGGCCCGGTAGTAGCGGCCGCTGGTGTCGAGCCCGATGGTCTTGAGGATCTGGTAGGCGGTGGTGACGAAGGTGCCGTCGGCCGGGCTGCCGGCCGCCTGGTAGATCGTCAGCAGCGCCAGGCTGACGTCGTTGTCCAGCCCGTGCGGCACTCCCCCGTACGTGGGGACCGCCGCGCACCGCAGCTGTGCGCGGTTGCCCCCGAGGTTGAGCTCGACCTTCCACTCGACCAAGTCTTCCGGGATGCGCTCCTGGATGCTGATGAGGCCCAGGCGCGCGAGGTTGCCCTCGTCGATGTGCCTGGGCAGATCCCGGCGCGGATCTTCCTTCATGATGGTCAGATCTTAACGGCGAGCGCTGATTGTTGTCTATTAAAGGTTCTGTTCTTAAGAAATTAGAAATTTGATTGACAACAACAGCCGCCCCGGCGGCGGCTGGTCACCACAGCGTTCCATGGCAATTCCCGCCCAAGTAGTCCGATGGTTCCGCCCGAGTAGTCCGATAGCCCGGGCAGGCTTTCACCCAAGATGTCCGAGCCCTGAGGTTCCGGCGTGGGTAACCGTCACGGCAATTCCGCCCGAGTAGTCCGATAACGTCCGCCCGAGTAGTCCGACACCGCGTTGGCCGGGATCACCCGAGTAGTCCGAGTCTGGGGGCGCAGGCCACCCGAGTAGTCCGATAGCCTTCGGGGGCGGCACCCGGCGTGGAGGCCGGAGCAGGAAAACCGCGTGATGATGCGCTTTTCCTGGCGCCTCTACCCTCCTGCCCGCCCGAGTAGTCCGATAGCCTGTCGGCCTCATCCACCCGAGTAGTCCGATAGCTTGTCGTCGCGTCATTGCTGGGGGACGGCGGAGTGGGGTTCCTACGCGTTCAGCCGGGGCCTCGTCCAGCGTCCGGGGGTATCGGACCACCCGGAGGGTGGGGGATGGGCTATGGGCTTATGGGCTACCCCTCTGCGCCGGCCCAACGCCCCTGGGCCGGCGCTACAAGCGCCGGGATGATCCCGAGGCCAGTGGGGTGCCAGTCCACCCGAGTAGTCCGACACCGCCCACCTGTCCTACTCTTCCCTGCCGTCTTCCGCAGGCCTGATAGGCTTCGAACCCATGGCTGCTCAGGTTTCATACGGCGCCCCGGCCGCTCGTCACGGGCGTGCAACCTGGATCACCCAAGTAGTCCGACACCGGATTTGGCGCCTGTTGCGCTCGGGTATGGCGGCTAGCCCTGCTGGGCGCGCTCCTCGACCCAGCGCGCCAGCGCCTGGGGGCTGCCGCCCGGAAGCGTAACGGGCCGCGCCGCGCGCAAAATCTAATGGTACAATTTCTCCTGATAGGAGGTAAGTATGGAGAAGATCAAGGTTGCGCGGCTGGGCTTGGGCAGCAAGGCCCCCTACTTCACGCCGGGGCTGTGGGCCCTGAGGCTGGTCTCGACCGAGGCGGTGCCCACCATGGCGGTCGACGAGGGGTGGCGTTTGTACGCCAACCCCTCCTTCGCGGACAAGCTCAGCGAGCGCGAGCTCGTGGGGGTGCTGTGGCACGAGCTCGAGCACCTGCTGCGGGCCCACCACGCCCGCGCGCGGGAGATGGAGGTGGACCGCCGGACCCACTGGCTGTGGAACCTGGCCACCGACGCCGCCATCAACGACGGGGCGCAGGAGCTGGGCTTCACCCTCCCCGAGGGGGTTATCTACCCCGAGCGCCTGGGCCTGGAGCCCGGCGGGCTGGAGGAGGCGTACTACCGCGCCCTGCTCGAGCAGGGCAAGGAGGACCCCTTCCAGGGGGAGGGGGACGGGCTCGACGGCGGGGTGGGCGCTGAGGGCGAGGGCGACGGCGCCTCCCCTCCCCCTGGCGCGGCGGAACCGGGCCGGCCCTCCGCGGCCGCCTGGGACCATGGCTCGGGGGCGGACGGCCTCGAGCGGCCCTGGGAGCTGCCCCGCGACCACGCCGAGCACCCCGCGGTGGGCGAGGTGCAGGCCGCGCAGCTGCGCGAGGAGGTGGCCCGGCGGGTGCTCGAGCACCACCGCTCACGCGGCACCCTGCCCGCGGGGATGGTGCGCTGGGCCGAGGGGGTCGTGAACCCCGTCGTCCCCTGGCGGCGGGTCCTGCAGGGCCGGGTGCGCGAGGGGTTGCGCCGGGTGCAAGGGCGCGCCCGGGCGACCCACGAGCGGCCCTACCGCCGCCAGGCGGCCTTCGGGCGGGTGCTGATGCCGGGGAGCTACGACGTGCGGCCGCGGGTGGCGGTGGTCATCGACACCTCGGGCTCGGTCAGCGACCGCATGCTGGCCCACGCCCTGGTCGAGGTGGACGCGCTGCTGAGGAAGGCGGGCGCCGAGGTGTGGGCCCTCGCGGTGGACGCCGCCGCGGCCCAGGCCCAGAAGGTCCGCCGCGCCCACGAGGTCGTGCTGCTGGGCGGCGGGGGCACCGACATGCGCGTGGGGATCGAGGCGGCCCTCGAGCTGCGCCCGAAGGTGGACCTGGTGGTCGTCCTCACCGACGGCTTCACCCCCTGGCCCGCCGAGCCCCCGCGGGTGCCGGTCGTGGCCGGGATCTTCGGCGACCCCGGGGCCCCCGCGGGGGCCCATGCGGTCTACGCGGTGCCGGAGGTGCCGGAGTTCATCAAGGCGGTGCCCATCCCCCTGCACGAGTAGGGAGTAGGCCGCGGGCGCGCACCAAGAGGCACAGCACGGTTTTAAGGCCGGCGGCGGGTTCACCCGCCGCCGCTCTCATGATTAAATCCTATCGGCCTTTGGTATAGCGTAGACTCGGCGCTGATGGTGTGGTCGTTGCGCTGTGCACTGCTGCGCCTGGGGCTCGGGGCGGGGCTGGCGCTGCTGGCCCCGCAGGCTCAGGCCTGCGGGCGCATCCCCGGGGAGCTGTGGGCCAAGACCGAGCGTTACGCCCGGGCCCAGGCCCTCGAGCCCGAGCTGCTGGGGGCGCTGGTGTGGGTGGAGAGCCGCTACTGCGTGCAGGCCGTCTCGCCCGACGGCGCGCGGGGGCTGGGGCAGCTGATGCCGGCCACCGCGCGGGGGCTGGGCATCCCGCCGGACCGGCTGCACGACCCCGACTGGAACCTGTGGGGCGCGGCCCACTACCTGCGCTCGTTGTGGGAGGCCTTCGGCGACTGGCCGCGGGCCCTGGCGGCCTACAACGCCGGGCCCACCGCGGTGCGCAAGTACGGGGGCATTCCCCCCTTCCCCGAGACCCGCCGGTACGTGCGGGACGTGCTCTATGTCTACGGCTGGCTCAAGCGCAGGGGGGGCGCGTGAGCGGGGCGGTGGTCTTCTCGCGGCTGAGCCCCCGGCGGCTGCTGCTGGGGGTGGCGTGGGCCCTGGCGTGCCTGGGCGCGCTGGGCTGGGTCACCTTCCGGCAGATGGAGGCCAACCGGGCGCGGCTGGAGCTGGCGGGCTGGGGCGCCTACCTTAAGGCGGAGGGCACGGGGGCGTTTTACTGGCGCTGTCTCAACCAGCCCACCTGCGCTCAGGCGTTGCAGCGCGGCACGCTGGGCAACGCCGAGATCACCCTGGCGTTCGTGGCGCTGGTGGTGGGGCTCTCCCCTATCCTCAAGCGGCGTAAACTCCAGCCGCGCAAGACCCTCACCCAGCGCTGGGCCAACGAGCACGACATCGCCCCCCTCGTCGAGCGCCGCCGCCCCGAGCAGATCGTCGACGCGGCGCTCAAGGGCATGACCCCCTTGACCCTCACCGGCTACCTGGGGGTCTGGACCGACCCCGACAACCCCAAGAAGCGCCACTTCCTGCGCCCCACCAAGCGCATCAACGACGTGCACTCGATCACCTACGCCGGCACCGGCGGCGGCAAGACGGTGGGCAGCTTCCGCCCGCGCATCGCCCTCGACGCCGCCGAGGGCAACATCGCGGTGGTGCTGGACACCAAGTACCCCAACCCCAACGACTCTTACGTAGACCTGCGCGACTACTTCCGCGCTTTCGGACGCCAGGTGGTGATCATCAACCCCTTCGAGCGGGGCAACGGCATCCAGATCCCGGTGCTGGCCGAGGTGAAAGGCTACGACCAGGCCCTCGACATCGCCCGGCTGATCTACCCGCCCGACCTCGAGGCCGGCGAGGACCCCGGGGCCAAGGTCTACACCGCCAACGCCCGCCTGCTGCTGGCGGGCATCGTCCACGGCCTGGCGCTGGGCCCGCGCGAGCTGCGGAACTTCCGCGAGGTCTACAACGTGGCCAACCTGGGCATGGAGTCGCTGCGCCAGTGGTTCGCCGGGCGCCGGGCCGCCGCCGACGAGATCCGCTCCACCCTCGAGACCGACAAGAAGGTCTTCAGCGGGGCGATCAACCGCCTGGTCGAGGACCTCACGATCTTCCGCCTGGACTCGGCCGTGGAGACCTTCTCCCCGGGGGAGCGGGAGGTGGACTTGGACCAGGTGCTCCTCACCCCGGGCATGATCCACCTGGTGTTACCGGAGTCGTACATCCGGGGGTCGTCGGGGCGGGCCATCCTGCGGTTCTTCAAGCGCTACCTCGACTCCCGCATGCTGTCCCTGGCCGAGCGGCTGGGCAAGCCGCTGCCCATCCACATCAACTACTACTACGACGAGTTCGCCCTCTTCGGCTTCCTGCCCAACCTCAACGACGACCTGGCCACCCTGCGCAGCCGCAACATCAGCCTGCACATGGCGCTGCAGAACCGCAGCCAGGCCATGAACATCTACGGCGAGATCGGCTGGGCCGCCACGGTGGACAACAACATCGGCACCACCCTCATCCTGCCCGGCTCCTTCACCCAGAACGACGCCGCGTACTGGTCGGAGGTGCTCGGCGAGGTGTCCATCGAGCAGTACCGGGTGGGCGAGAGCCAGGTGCCCGACGAGTTCCGCAAGAAGGTCGTGCGCTCGGTGAGCGCGGAGGAGAAGACCACCGCCCTCATCAACATCGACGAGCTGCAGCGCATGGAGCTGGGCGAGCTGATCGCCGTGGTGCGCGGCTTCCCGCCCATCCGGCTGCGCAGCTACCCCATTGAGCGCCCGGAGTCCGAGGGCAACCCCGTCGCCTGGGTGCACCGGGCGATGCTGGCCTGGAGGAACGCCCACCTGCAGCGGGGCATCGGCGAGCGCTGGATCCGCGAGGCGCGGCGCTTCCTCGAGGGCGCGGCGGAAGAGCCCGCCCCCCTGCCGCAGGCCGCTGCCGCCGCGCCCTCCGGGGCCCCGGCGGAGGGGGCGTCTGGCGCGGCGGGCTTACCCGCCCCCGAAGGGGGGCTACCCCTTGGTGCACAGCCGCAGGCTGTCCTGACAGGGGATCGTCCGGTCGGTGTACGGGCGTCAGCCCGTCCCGAAGGGGATCGTCCCCATGACCTCTCCCCCGCCGAGGCGCAGCGGGTCTTCGAGGACTGGATGCGGCGGGTGGCCCAGGAGAAGATCCCGGTGCAGGCCGAGGGCCGCCCCGGCCGGGTGAGCCGCTTCATCCTCAGCCAGGCGCTGACCCTGGTGCCGCTGCCCGCGGAGCAGCTCGCCGCGCTGCAGCGTTACGGCTTCGTGCGCTACCGCCGCGGCCTGCACTACCTGGTGCCCGCCAAGTGCCCCTGGGGGCGGCACAACCTCGCCCTGTGGGAGGCGGAGGCGTACGTCAGCTACCGCTCCACGGCCGAGGCCCCCGCCGGGGGGTGGGCCCAGGAGGAGGGGGAAGGCGCGTGAGGGGCCGCCCGCAGGCGCTGCTGGCGCTGCTGCTGGGCGTGGCGCTGGCCCGGCAGCCGGGCACGGAGGCGGTGGCCAGCGTGGAGCAGGTGGCCGCGCTCATCGACCAGGCCCAGCGCCAGGTGGTGTACGTGGCGCCGGGGCTCTACAGCCCGCCCGTCGCCCAGGCCCTGCACCGCGCCGCGGTGCAGCGGGGGGTGCAGGTGCTCGTGCTCCTGGAGGCGTCCCAGGTCAACGAGCCCTCGAGCTACGGTGCGGCGCTGGCCTTCTTAGCCCCCGAGCGCCCGCTGTTCGTGCGGGTGGTGCAGGCGGTGCGCACCGCGCCCCGGCTGCTGCTGGACTCGCGGGTTCTGGTGGAGGGGCCGCTGGTGGCAGGGGACGCCTTCGACCCCCGGCCCACCGCGCTGACCCGGGACTACGTGAGGCTGGCGGTGGAGGTCGACCGCTTCAACCGCACCTGGGAGAAGGCGGGGCGCTGCCGCCCGACGGCCTACCTGGCCGCCGGGGAGCTGGTGCTGCGCTGCCGGATATAGGAGGGAAGATGGAGATTCTACGCCGCGTGCAAGGCAAGCTGTTCGCCGTGACCTACTACAGTGCGATGTTCTTCGGCCTGGCCTGGATCGTGAGCGACCGGGTGGTGCAGGGCCTGTCGACCATCCTGCTGGCGATCATCGCCAGCGAGCTGATCAAGCTCCGCAAGGCCACCGTGCCGGAGGACGTTCGGGACGCTTCCGGTGAGAGGCCCGTACACCGGGAGGACGCCCGGCCCTGATGGTGCCCATCGACCAACTCGAGCGCATCCTCGAGGTGCTGCCGGAGTGGGTCGCGGCCGAGGCCCGTGCCTACAAGGACGACCTCGAGGAGATCGCCCTCGACGTGGGACGGCTTCCCGGCTACTGGTGCGGCGCGCCGCCTCCGCGCTACGGCTCACAACGCTTCGGCCCCGACGACCTCGCCAACATCCAGGCCAAGCTCTCCAGCCGCTACGGGGTGGAGTTCCGCGAGGACGGCCGCGCGGGCATCGGCGGCACCCTGCACCGCATCAGCGCCATCCGCGACCGCTACCGCACCCTGGCCGGGCTGACCATCCGCCTGGCGCGGGTGGTCGAGGGGGTGGCCGACGCGGTGATGCCCTTCGTGCGCCGGGCCGACGGGGTGCTGGTGATCGGCCCGCCGGGGGTGGGCAAGACCACCTTCCTGCGCGACGTGGTGCGCCAGCTGGCCGCGGACCTCGGCCCCAAGGTGGTGGTGGTCGACACCTCCAACGAGATCGGCGGGGAGGGGCTGGTGCCCCACCCGGTGCTGGGGGCGGCGCGGCGGCTGCAGGTGCCCATGCCCGACTACGCGGCGGGGGAGACCTTCCCGGCCATGCTGGCGCGCACCTACCTCGAGGCCCTGGCCAACCACGGCCCGCAGGTCATCGTAGGTGACGAGGTGGGCTTCCCCGAGGATGTGGCGGTGGTGGAGACCATCGGCAAGCGGGGGATCAAGGGCATCGTCACGGTGCACGGCCGGGTGCTGCGCGACGTGCTGGAGAACCCGGTGCTGTGGCCCCTGATCGGCCGCCCGGACCCCGACAGCCGCCGCCGGCGGGGGCGGCCGGTGTTCGGGATGGCCCTGGAAGTGCGGGGCAAGGGGCGCTTCGCGGTCTACCCGGACCTGGCGGCGGCGGTGGACGCGATGCTGCGTGGCGAGCAGCCCGAGCCGGTGCTGCTGGGGGCTGGGGCGGCCCCGGCCCCACCCCGGGACTTCGAGCGCTACCGCCGCCTGGTGCAGGCCGCGCGCGACGGGGAACTGCCCGGCGTGCTGGTGGAGGGGATGGTGCTGGAGTTCTTCGTGCTCCAGCACGCGGCACGCTGGGCGCTGGGGGAGCCGGACGCGCTGGAGGCGCTGGAGCGGGCCCTGCAGGCCTGGGAGGGGGTCGCGGGGCGCGCGGCGTAGCCGGAGGGTTGTCCCCCCGCGGGGTGTGCCCCCTATGATAGGCGTGATGATAGGGGGTATAGCTTGAGCGTCATCTCGATCGTCAACCAAAAGGGCGGGGTGGGCAAGACCACGGCCGCGGTCAACCTGGCGGCGGAGCTCGCCCAGGACGGCCCGACGCTGCTGGTCGACGCCGACCCGCAGGCCTCGGCAGTGGGCTGGGTCATGCGGGCCCCGGAGAACAGGCCCTACCCGGCGGAGTTCCGGGCGGTCACCGACCCGGGGCAACTCGAGCGCCTGCGGGAGCTCGACGGCTACCGCTGGGTGGTGATCGACGGGCCGCCCGCGCTGGGATCTCCGCTGATGGAGGCGGCGCTGGTCGCCGCCGACCTGGCCATCATCCCGGTGACGCCCTCGGTCATCGACCTCATGAGCATGGTCGAGGCCACCGCGGTGAGCGTTCGCCGGGCCATGCGCCGCAACCCCGGCCTGCTCTACGCGGTGCTGATCAACCGGGTGGTCACCGGCACCACCATGCCGCTGAAGGTGCGCGAGGCCATGACCCAGGAGGAGATCCCGGTGTTCGCCACCGAGTGGACCAGCTCCACCGCCTTCGTGGGGGCGGCCGAGCTGGGCGTCCCGGTGCAGTTCTACCGGGGCTGGAACTGGCGGGCGGCGGCCCGGGAGGTCGAAGCGCTCGCCCAGGAAATCCGCGAGGTGCTCGCGTGAGCGCCAAGCCCAACCCCAACGCCTCCAGCCTGCGGGAGGCCATGAAGCTGGCCCAGCGCAAGGCCGCCCTCGAGCCAGCCGTCCCCGCCGACCGTTCGCTGCCGCTCGAGGCCATTCGCCTGTCGCCCTTCCAGGCCCGCCGCTTCTTCGACCCCACCGCGCTGGAGGAGCTGGCCCAGTCGCTGCGGCAACACGGGATGGTCCAGCCCCTGCTGGTGCGCCCGGTGGAGGGGGGCTTCGAGCTCGTGCACGGGGAGCGGCGGCTGCGCGCGGCGCGGTTGGCGGGGCTGGCGGAGGTCCCGGTGGTCGTGCGCGAGCTGAGCGACCAGCAGGCGGCGGAGATCAACCTGGTGGAGAACCTGCAGCGCGAGGACCTCAACCCGGTGGAGGAGACCCGCGGGGTGCTGCGGCTGCTCGGCCTGCGGCTGGGGCTGGCGGAGTCGGAGGTGGTGGCGTTGCTCGGCACGCTGCGCGAGGCCGAGCGCGGCAAGGTCTCCCACAACGTTGTGGGAGAAAATGAATCGAGTATAATTTTTGAGGTTTTTTCCTCGCTGGGACGAATCTCCCTCGGCTCATTCGTGTCGCACCGGCTGCCGCTGCTGGCCCTGCCGCCGGAGATTCTGGAGGTGCTCGAGCAGGGGAGGCTGGAGTACACCAAGGCCACCGCCATCGCTCGGGTGAAGGACCCTGACGCGCGTGCGCGGTTGCTGCGGGAGGCGCTGGAGCAGGGCCTCACGCTGACGCAGATCAAGGAACGCGCCCGCCAGCTCACCTCGCCGCCCGCCCCCGGGCCCAAGGCCGACCTGGCGACGCGGCTGGCGCTGGCCAGCCGCCGCCTGCGGAAGGTCACCCTGAGCCCCCAGAAGCAGCGGGAGGTGGATGCGCTGCTCGAGCGGCTCCTGGCGGCCCTCGAGGAGGATTGACCCCGCAAAGGAGCGGCAGGGGGGCTCTAGCCCCCCTGCCTTCGTGCGGCTGTGCCTGGTCAGAGCGTCCGCAGGCGTTCGACGAGCAAGAACTCCTGGAGCTGCTCGCGCAGGCCGTCGTGGGGCGGGCAGGGGCAGCGGCCGAGCACCACCGCCCGGCTGTCGCCCCCGGCCAGGATCTCAAAGCCCAGGCCTAGGCCCGCCAGCGGCGGGGGGATCAGGCGGAACCCGCGCCGGTGATCTATTCCGACAGCTTCAGGGGTTACGAGGGTAGTCGCGTAGCGGCCGGCGCTGAGGGCCGCCTGGACGGCCTGGTGGACGCGGGTTACGATAAGCGCTTCTGGTTCAGGCACGAGGAGGACCGACCCGTCGACGGCAACGACGATAAGGCCCACGTCAACGGCTTGAAGACTTCCGGGGCACGGCGAAAACCCGCCCAGTCAGGTTCCGGGATCTGCCCAAACACGCCTTCTACCCCCGCCCCAAGGAGGTCGAGTCCCACTTCAACCGCCGCGACCAAGACCTCTACCGTCTTACCCTGGGGACTGTCTTATAGCTAGTCTTGACCCTTGTAAAAACGTGGTGGTTGGGGGTCGTGGCACTTCTCAGATGAGGAGGAACCTACTGCCGTTTCAAGCCCCGAATACATGGACCCAACCCCCAAGGTATGGATACGTTTTTTGAGAAAAGATTTATACTTGGCATATGTTTTACCAGGTTGATTTTCCTTGGCGTAAGGCGCTAAGGCTCCCTGAGCTGTACAGCCACTCTCACCTTTTCAGCCCGGACCCCCTAGCCATGCCAGATCCACGTATTGAAGAATGGAGAACCAGTTCTCCCTTAGCTCGATACCCTAGGCTGCTAGAGATTCGCTGGGCTAATGCAATTAACAGAGCAACAAAACGAAAGTCGTCCAAACAACTTGAGTGGTTATCGGATCTGGAAGCACTTAGCTTAGATGCGGTGCTTCCAGACACCGATGGTACAGTAGAAAGCCTCCTCAGGATTGCTGTCAATCCTTTCGTGTGGCTGGGACGTAGAAAGCTACATATTGACTTGAGAAATACGTATTTCGAGCCATACCTTGAAGATGTTCTGGCAATTTATAAAGGCAGGCTGAAGCAGATGGTGCTTCGTCCGCTTTTGTTGGAAATGAAGCTGTCTCGGTTAAGGGGTGACTTTCAGAGCACGTCACCAGAGGATACTCTGAGACAATTCACGCGCTTATTATGCACGCCAGACAGGTTGTGGGAATTCTATCGGTCCTACCCAGTGCTAGTGCGATCCCTGCTTGAGCATCACAGAAATCGATTAGCGTTTATATCCGAGTTTGTGGAGCGCTTTGAGCAAGATAGCGCTGATGTTCTCGAACTCCTCGGGCAACAGGAATTCGGATCACTGAGGGGCATCTCGGCTCATGGTGACTTGCATGCGGGCCAGCGCCAGGTGTTGCATCTCCATTTCGAACGGGGTTCGGTGATCTATAAGCCTCGCTCAATCCAAGCGGAGGCAGGTTTCTACCGAATTGCTGAATGGATGAATTCCCAAGGTTTCTCTGTTCCACTAAGGCCCCTTCGCTTAATCGACCGCCAAAGCTATGGCTGGGTAGAGTGGATAGACCACATCCCGTGCACTACTGAGGCTGATCACCACCGTTTCTACCGCCGCTATGGCGGCCTGCTGGCGTTGTTATACGTTTTGGGAACAACGGACCAGCACTTTGAAAACGTCATCGCCCACGGTGAGTTCCCGATGCTGGTGGACCTAGAAACGCTCATGTCACCGAGACGAGCTGCGGACATCGACGAGGTGACGTTTGAAAATACCGTCTTGCGTACAGGGATTCTACCAAACCGAGTACTCTCAAAAACCGACTTCAGAGGTGTAGATCTTTCCGCCATCGGTACCTTGCATGACCAGTTGATTCCCTATACGGCGGTCCATCTGCAGAACTCGGGACCAGACGTCGAGATTGTGCGGAAACCACAGCACATCCTGAAAGGGAAGAATCAGCCTTCGGAGGGAGTCGAGCCGGCAAAATACCTCAGGTATCTTACTGAGGGGTTCACCGAGGCGTACCGATTGATCAGCAAAGAGAGAGCCCAGTTCTTAAAACCGGGCGGCTTGCTAGATGGCTTGGCGCAGGTACCCATAAGGGTCCTTCTTAGATCCACCGCGACGTACCAACAGCTCGCAAACGATACCTTCCATCCGGACCACCTGCGGGATGCTTTAATGCTTGACTGTTTCCTTGACAACCTATGGATGCTGGTTCAGCTGAGGCCGGAAATGGCGGAGGTGGCCCCACTTGAGTACGATGACCTCGCTGCCAACGATATCCCACTGTTCTATACTTACCCGAACTCTCGCGACGTGTTGGCACTCCGAGGCGGAAGAATCGAAGGCTTTTTCCACGCTTCAGCGATGGATGTGACCCGGGGCAGGATTCAATCAATGGGGGAAACCGACCTCAGAAGGCAGCTGTATCTGCTCAAGGCATCCATGGCCCAGCTGGGTGCGAAGGAAGTAGGGTATTCGCCAACCGGGCCGGAAGTGGCGGATCCAATAGCGTTAGCGAGTGGCGTGGCTTCTCGAATCGCTGATCTGGCCTATCATTACCAGGGCGAAGCTACATGGGTTTCTACCGTGCTGGCACCAAGCCGGGGGTGGTTCATGGCCCCATGCTCCTGTGACCTCTATAGCGGAGCAGCGGGTATCACACTTTTCCTCGCGTATTTGTCTCGCTACCATCCAGTTCATCGAGAACTTGCCCAAGCTGCAGCACTCAGGCTAAGAACATGGTGGAGGAAGAATGGTTCCCGCCTGCGCCTGACCGGTGGTTTCAGTGGGTGGGGAGGGCTGATCTACACTTTCTCACATTTAGCCACCCTATGGAGCGATAAATCCTATCTAGACGAAGCCGAAGCTATGGTTCAGCCCCTTTTGGCATGCCTCGAGGAGGATGACTACTTCGATCTAGTAGCGGGCTCAGCCGGCGCGATCATGGGGCTTAGGACGCTGTTGCGGGTACGGTACTCGGATAGGGTTCTCGAGGCGATGGTCCGCTGTGGCGAGCATCTGGAACGCCATGCCGTCGCCCAAAGGGTGGGTGTCGGATGGCCTGAGCGAGGTACTGCGGTAGCGCTAGCAGGGCTTGCCCACGGCACATCCGGCATCGCCATGGCACTGTCCCAGTTGGGTGTGCTGGCGGGAGAACCGCGCTTCACTCACTTGGCTCAGCGAGCCCTGGAATACGAGCGCCACCTCTTCGTCCCCGAACGCGGCAACTGGCTCGACTTGCGTGGGTCGGCCGACGAGTCCCGGCTTGTTGACGGGAAGGGGCGTTCCTTCATGTCCGCATGGTGCCACGGATCAATAGGCATAGGCCTCAGTCGCTTACGGATGCCTATAGCTGACCCCATATTCAAGTCCGAAGTCAGAGCAGCCGTACAGGAGGCGACAGAGTTTGCCTATGTTCGGGATCACAGCCTGTGCCATGGCACATCCGGTGTAGTGGAGTTGCTATTAGAGGCAAGCAGGTCCGATGCTTCTTACCGGCGAGAGCTTCAACAATACGTTGAGGGTGTTAATAGAGGTCTGATTTCCGGACTCCGGTGTGGATTGCCGTTTCCGGCGGAGACGCTGGGACTGATGAATGGACTGGCGGGTATCGGTTACAGCGCGTTGCGTTTGGCATATCCGGAAGAAGTCCCCAGCTTACTCCTGCTAGACCCGCCTCTCTAGAAGCTGCTATGGGCTATGTTGAGTTTGAAGGGTGGGTCGGAGTGAGGCATTAGTAGGGTCCCAACATGGGCGACGTTGATGCCGAGCTGGGCGAGCGCACGCCCCACCACCCGGCGGCGGGGGATGACCGTGAGAGGGCGACGGTCGCGGCATCGGCGGCCCTCGCACCGCCCATTCCTCGCTCGAGGGACCGGTCGGGCAGCGGCTCTCCCTAGAGCCCGTAAGCGACCATATCGCCCAGAAGGGCTTTCGGACAGTCTCTGAAACGGCACGGGAGCGGCAAAGCTAATTGAAAGCTAATTGGTAGTAGATACCCTAGTTCGTTCGCTGGCACCAAGTATCACCCAGCCGATGGGCGAGACTAGGCTCGAGTCGTCGGGCTTGCTCGGGCGGTGCAGCAAGCCACTTGGCAACATGTTGGACTGGCCTATTCATCAGCTGGCTCAACCCTAGACCCTGGGCCGGGTTGTGCTCCCCAGTCCTTGCCATGCTGCTCCTACTCCCCCACCGCGCCGGTCTCATGAATCGATCTGCATTACACCCTCTAGCTTGTACTGCTCCGCCTGCATGCGGTAGAGCTTGGCATACTCGCCCATCTGGCGCATTAGTTCGGGGTGGCTGCCCTGTTCTATTAGGCGACCGCGCTGGAGCACAAGGATCTGATCCGCCATCTGGACCGAGGCTAGGCGGTGCGTAACCAGCACCACTGTTTTATCCTGCGCTAGGTGCGTGAACTGCTGGTACAACTCATACTCCGCCCGAGGGTCAAGGGCTGCGGTGGGTTCATCCAGGATCAAGAGCTTAGCGGGTCTAATATACGCGCGGGTGATGGCCAATTTCTGCCACTGGCCGCCGGATAGCTCCGTACCCCCAAACGGCTTGCCGAGCATGGCGTCCAGCCCCCGGGGAAGACGGTCGACAACATCGAGGAAACCACTCCGCCGCGCAGCTTCCAGAAGCTCTTCGTCGTTGCCAGCAAGCTCGAGGTTTCCAAGGGCGAGATTTTCCCGTACCGTCAGGTAGTACTTACCAAAATCCTGGAAAACTGCTGAGATAAACCCCCTCCACTGGTCAAGGGCCAATTCCCGCAAGTCGGTCCCATTTATCAGGATCTGCCCTTCCGTCGGGTCGTAGAAGCGGCACAGCAGCTTGATTAAGGTGCTCTTGCCGGCCCCATTCTCGCCGACAAGAGCGATCTTCGCGCCCGGTTCAATTACAAAGCTCACATCCTGGAGGGCCTCACGCCCGTCAGGATAGCGGAAGCTCACGTTCCGGAACTCTATCCGGCCGAAGTCAGCACCCCTCGGTCCAGACCTGACAGTTGGAGTTCGGCCCATGAAGCCCTTCAGGCTCTCGAAGAACTTGAGATGACCGCTTAGCAGGCTTACATGGGTCGTGAGCCCGCTCAGGCGCAGCTGCAGCTGGAACAGTGCCTGTACCAGGACCAGAAGGTCACCCGCCCCAAGGCGACCCGTCTGGCTTTCCCTAACTACCCATACGAACGCACTAACATTCCCTAGAAGGCTCAGCATGGCAGTCAGCACAGGCTGAATCGCTTGCCGCCGGCGGTCACGGTTCATCTGGCTGTGGAGCCTTTCGAACGTGTTGCGGTAGCGAGACATAAAGAACGCCCCGAGACCGAAGAGCCGAACCTCCTTAGCGGGAGCCTCGGAGAGCATCTGGGTGCGGAAGTAGTCCATAGCCCGGCTGTCGGCTTGGCTACCAACGAGGGTATTCCAGGACATCTCCTGCAGCTTCATGCTCCTAAGAACGTGGGGGTACGTGAAGCTAAGTAAGAGTAAGGGCAGCCACCACGCCAGCGTGCCGAGCAGCGAGAGGACACCTAACACCGAGACCAGATCTCGCGAGAAATAAAGGGAGGTGGTCACGGTGTTAAGCGGCCGATGAGTAGCTTGTCGACCCAATAGCTGTACCTCGTTGTAGAACGCGGGGTCTTCGAAAGGCGAAAGGTCCGGGAACTCATCGGCCTTGCGCATGAGCATCATGGCGACGTGAGCAGTGAGTTTTTCGTTTATGGCTCCTGCCAACAGGGAGGTCAACGGCTCGACCAGGATATTTATCCCGATGCTCAGGGCCCATAACGCCGTTAAGGTTAGAATCGACCCGCCAGTGCCTACCGACTCGATGGCTAACTTGCTGAGGTAGATGCTCAAGGGCAAGGTAACGCCTTGGAGCAGAATCAGCACGACCATGACAATAACGTGAACCGGCGCGGCCCTATAAGTGAGACCGATCGCGTATCGGAACAACCCGAGCTTTTTCAAAGTGTCCTCACTCCCTGGCCTAGGTAGCCAACACCATAAGCGCCCGCCCTCTCACGATCGGAACAAGTTCTGAATCGATGGCTGGGCTGGAGATAATACTAGCAGAGTGCCTATTCCCCCGTCTCCCCTGATATAGTTTTAATCCTGCTGCGCGAGTGAACGATCCTTAATCTACCAGACTTGCTTTCTCACCATTTTAGGTTTTCCGTTCCACAGAACTCTCTCGGTTTTAGATGAAACCTGGAACCATCTTGACAAACTGGCATTGCATAGCTACGATACGGACGCACCACTAAAGGAGGAGCTATTGTGACTCAGCAAATGTTGGAGGCTTTACACAACCCCAAGGTACGGGCGAAGCTAAGTCAAGAGGAGCTGGCCGCCATGCCCGCGAACCCTGCTGGTCAAGTGGAGTTCGTGGACTTTGAGATGGAAGATTTGCTGGGTGGCCTCTTCCCAGGGTCTTCATCCTTCTACCTGGGTGAGTGCTGCTTTACCCCAGGCGACGGCGACTAAGCCAGGGTGGGATGGCTAGACCCACGCGTTTTTGGCGACGTAAAGTGTAAGAAAGGCGTCGGCGCATCTGCACCAGGATGCGCCGACTAATTGGCTGTGTGCCATATGAGAACCATTACGCAGTCCCTTCGAGATCCGACAATCCCGAACAAAGTTGTCGAGAATTTGTGGCGTTCACTTGTCAGACTACCCGCGGGCACCGGGTTTTTTCTTGCAGAAAGTGGTCTTATATTGACGAACCATCACGTGGTTTGGAAATTACTCCGTGAGACAGCTGGGTTACCGCACGATCGTTTTGAGACCGGTTTCTCTGCCAAAAGCTGGAATGACGCGATACCCGTACCAAACTTATCTGCCGAAACCCTGGTTTTCGTTGAGAAAGCTGCCGGCGCAACTGACCTGTCGATCTGCGACAATCTGACTTACACTAGGTGGTTCGATGTACGACTGATCTATATCCCTGGAATCCATCTGGCGAAAGTGGGCTCTGCACCTAGGCAGCATTATCTGTTCGACTTCGCAATACTTTCTATCTTCGACGGGAACAAGCCTGTGACGCCTCCAAGTGATAGGAGTTTAAGGATTTCATTGAGGGATGTAAGAGAGGGCGAAACCCTCGTAACTGCGGGGTTCACCGAGTATACCAAAAGAAATATTCATCCTTTAGATCTGCAGCAGGAAATTTGTTGGCGGGTTCCTTTGCGTCAAACGAAGATATACCGTCGATTGAGCTTTCTCGAACAACAGAAACGTTTCGGCAGAAAATATGATCGATTGCGGGGTGAGCTGTCCGTACTACAAGCGCACAAATTTGTGCCGCTTCCCGACGGCTGTCCGGACTTCCTCGATGAGCCAATCGCAGATATCCTTGCTCAGGAGCGGCGCCTGCTCCCTGGCGAGTTGTATGCCAACCACGGGTATAGCTATTTGTTGAAGTACCTGCTTACAGCTGTGGCGCTCAGGCGCGCAGGGGGTGAACTTGTATGGAGACAGCTTACCGCAGCCACATCGCGTGAAAAAGCGCTCGAATGGCTTGCCACCTCGCAAGTCAGGAACCTGGACCAGGAGGTTGCAGATCTGCACTATTCCCTTGAGGAGACTATTAGAGAGTTGGGCCACTCGCACGGCTTCGTGCAAGCGTTGGTCCGTGGGCGGACCATCGACGAGGTGAAAAGGCTGATCTTGACCAGCAACCTTGCATTGCCAGCGGCACGCCTTGAGCTCGCCAGCGGATCCGTCCTTGATGAACTCGAGATCATGGGGATAGGAGCAGTAGATCAGATGATCGGAATCCTTGGTGAACTCAACCGGCTCCGGGAGCGAATCTGCCGCGAGAACGAGCGATACGTGCGGAGCATACCAAGCAGCATCCTCATGCCGGATGCCGATTTCTCCCCGCGGGTATCTGTGGGGAGGGTTAGCGGATGGACACGCGGGGATCGTCGCTTTCCTGCCATACTGCCGCTTAAGCATTTAATCCATGCCGGTATTCACCAACTGGCCGGGGCTAATCCAAGACTTACCCACTTGGAGAACATACCTACGTTCATTTTCCATGAGGCAGACGTGGGGGGCGGGGCTTCGGGTTCCCCGGTCGTGGACGACGCCGGTCAAGTGGTGGGGCTGATCATAGGTGGCAACCCGGAGTCGCTTGCTGGGCGATGGAGGAAGACTGAGGGGGCTCGAGCTGTTACCCTTTCGATACGATCGGTAATCGAAATGCTCAAGGCTACGGACGGCGATAGCCTCGTTTCACGGCTCCTGCCTTACAGCTTCTGTGACTGTAGAGCGCAGGCTTGACCGGCCGCCGCCTTGCCCGGCGCTAGGGAGGGCCTCCCCGGCCTGCTGCGCGACGCCGAAAAGGGGGACTAGCTTGTACACCCAGTTGCGGCTCAACCCTGCGAAGCAGCTGACCCGTGGGGGCTTGGGTCCTTGGGCGTACAGCCAGATCATCTGCCGGCGGGTCTTCTCCCTGGCGTCTTTGCAGCCCCGGTAGCAAGTAGACTTGTCTCGTACACCGTACACCTATGCACCTGGTCGCAAGAGCTTGCAGCCTGGGGCCTAGGAGAGGGGGCGGCGTAGTGCCCCTTTCGTGAGGGGTACGAGTAAGCGAGCTGCTTTGTCCCTTTTTGCCCCTCGAGGCACTACTCTCGTGGTCTGGGAGGGCACGGCAAGGCCTCGTTGCAGCCAGGCCAATTCCCCCATCAGCTTTGTCTCGCTTCCCGAGCCAGCACGCCTGGCCCACCTGGGACCTGGCCGAGCCTCCTCGAGAGGAAGCCGGATCAGAGCCTTGCCCATACCTTCCCCGCGATCTGCTTGAACATCTTCTCCGCAGGCTTGGTCGGCGTGAGGGAATCGATATACGCGAGTCGCGGCCTTGTGGCGACGAGGGCGCCGATGCTGTCGGTGCGTGCGGAGTTGGTGAGCAGGACGAGGTCGCCACGCCGGATCTCGGAGGCCAGGCCGACGAAGGCCCTTCCCAAGGGCAGCCCTAGTTTGTCGGCATAGAACTTGCACTCGCCGACCAGGTGGACGCGCCAGTACCTGGGCGCCCGCTTACGGATGCGAGCGGCCTGGGCCTCCCACATAGGCAACACCAGCAGGTCGGCCTCGTGCGCGACCCCCGAGTGCCCCATCACCTTGACCCCGGTGTGCACCTCGGCGAGCCAATGCCATGGAGGCCATAAAAAATGGGGGATCATCCTGACGTAGGTCGACAGGTCAAGGGGTGCCCCTCTTGCCAGAGGTTTCCAGAGAGGCGGCAGCGGCGTGACGACCCCGAAAGTACAGCCCGGACCTGCATGGAGGTCTCCGGGTGAGGCCCGGAAGCGGGCCTCGAGCCCTGAGCCCCCTCTCGGGTGTAGGTTTACCAGACCGACGGACAGCCCCTGCTCCTCAGCCGCCTTGAGCAGCAGCGTGAACACGTAGACCTCGTACATGTCGTTGTCGCGCAGGACACCGCCGGAGGCGCTGGAGAAGCCGGAGACGGTATGCCCGAGGGCGGCCAGATTGCGGGTGATCGCGCCCTCCAGGCGCTTGAGGCTGGGCTTAGCCACGGCCCCTCCAGATTTCAGCCCGCAGCTCCTCGAGCGCCTCCCGGAGTTCGGCCAGCGGTCCTCCCTGCCCGTCGACCATCCTATGGTCTACCCGGTATACCTCGCGCTCAGCGTCCGGCCCCTCCCCCGAGCCTTCCACGAAGGCCACAGAGACGATCTCGGACCCTGCGAGGGAGGAGAGCCCCTCGAACGCCGCGGCGCTCACCGAGTAGGCCTCGGCGAACACCCGCTCCACGCCGTCGAGGAGGGCCTCGAGGCGGCGAGCTGCCCGGTCTTCCGGGCTTTGCTCAGGGTTATCGGTTTCCAGGGCGAGAGCGGCCTCCACCTGGTCGGCGATCCACCCCAGCCCGAACCCTGCCAGCATCCGGCGCAGGTCGTCGTAGAATTCCGCGAACTCACTAGGCTCCATACTAGGCTCCATGGTGTCGATCGTCGCTTGCAGCTATGCCCCGACTCCAGCCGCCGCCGGGCTCGCGTGACGGCTTATCCCCATACCTACTCCCGGATAGTGGTTCTTCATACCTGCTCCCGAGTATCGATTAAGGCTTCCTCCAACCAACCCTTGTGCGGGGAATTTCCGGCCCGCTCCTCCCCCTCTCCGCATGCCGTCAGCACGCCCGGCGCAGGTGATCCTTGTTGACCCAGCCCTCCTTGGGGTAGGCCGTTCGGGCATGGAAGTAGCGTACCCGCACCCAGCGGCCCTCCTCGTGCAGCACCTCCACCAAGTCCCCGGGATAGAGCCGCGCAACCACCGCACCCGTGGGCGATGCTTCCGCGCGCAGCGGGGCCTCGCGCACGGCCTTGGCGCAGACCCCCTGGCAGGGGGCGTCCAAGCGAGCCACCAGCGCTTTTCCGGCCTCGTGGACGTGGCGCAGCTCTTCGGAGATCTCGCGTAGGACCTCGCCCTGCTCCTGTTCCTGCGCCAGCAGCTGCGCCATAGCCTGGTCGTTGCTACGACCGGCGTAAATATCGTGCATAAGGGTCAACAGGGTGAGGCTTCGACCCAAACCTCGTGGGAGACGCTGGCGCTCCCCACCGCGCCGGGCTGGCCCACCAGGAGCGGGAGCTGCGTGAGGCCTTCGGCGCGGGCTTCACCTACGTCGAGGAGGGCACGGGACCGAGGGTACCCGGCCCGGCCGGGTAGGCGACGGCGGGGCACCGCCCGGCCCGGTGGGGCTGAGCTGGTGAGGATCCTCCCAGTCCGCCGGTAAGGCCCCCCGACCGAGAAAGGCGCGAACACGCCCGGCGGGCGGGGCAGCACCCGAGGGCCAGGGGTTGGCCCCTTCCCCGCCGCCTCAACGTCGCGCGCGCCAGTCCAGCCGCAGCGGGATCAGCACCAGCGACACCGCGCAGAACGCTGCCAGGACCAAGACCGGTGCGTACAGCGCGGGGCCCGTGTGGCCCGAGATGGCGGCGTGCAGGGCGGTGGCCGCGTGGGTGGTGGGCCAGAGGTGGGCGACCACCCGGAGGGGGTCGGGCAGGGCCGCGGGGGGGTAGTAGACCGGGGCGAAGAAGACGATGACGGTCTGGAGGATCTGGGTCAGCAGGCTGGCGACTTGGGCCGAGGGGCTCCAGAAGCCGATCACCGCCCCGAAGCCGGACATCGCGTAGGCCGAGAGCAGCAGGATCGGCACCGCCACCGGCGGCAGGCTCACGCCGAAGAACGCGGCCGCCAGCAGCGCGGTCACCGCCGCCGCGGGCAGGGCCAGCAGCGTGCCGCGGGTGGTCACGGCGGCCACGAAGGCGGCCTTGGAGATCGGCAGCGCCGCGTAGTAGTCGAAGGCGCTCACCTCCTTGAGGAAGCCCAGGTGCTGGCCCAGCGACAGCATCCCCCCGAAGCTCAGCCCCATCACCAGGCTTCCCACCACCAGGTAGCTCACGTCGGCCTGGGCCTGCCGCCCGACCAGGAGCCACAGGAACACGAAGTAGGAGACCGAGACGAAGGAGGACTGGACGAAGTACCAGAACCAGGTCTCGCGCAGCACGAACAGCTCCGCCCGCAACAGCCAGGCGAAGTCGCGCAGGGCTTTGAGGGGCCCGCTGGCGTGGGCAGGGGCCTCGAGGCGGAAGGTGGGGGAAGGATCAGCCTGCATGGGGCACTCCTGGGCCGGCGGCACCGGAGGTGAGCCGGAGGTAAACGTCGTCCATGCTGGGGGTGACCAGGCGGAAGTCGTCGAGGGCCTCCAGGCCGACCAGGGCGACGACCCGGCCCAGCAGCCGGTCGGCCTCCTCGGGGGTGGCGGTGAGTTCCCAGAACCCCGGCTTGGGGCTGCGGCTGCCGGGCAGCCCGCGTAGCCGGGGCTCAACGGAGGCGAGGAAGGGCTCCCTGATGCGGATCTCCAGGCGGACCAGGTTAGCCACCGCCCGCTTGAGTTCCCCGGGGGTGCCCAGCGCGACCAGCCGCCCGCGGTCGATGAACGCGGCCCGCTCGACGTAGCGCTCGGCCTCGGCCAGGTTGTGGCTGGTGAGGACCACGGTCACCCCGTGCTGGGCCCGCAGCTCGTCGAGGAACTGCCACAGGCGGCTGCGGTTGGCCGGGTCCAGCTCATTGGTCGGTTCGTCGAGCACCACCCCCCGCGGGTCGCCCATGAACGTCGCCAACAGGGTCGGGAGGCGGGCCTGCCCCCCGCTGAGCTGCGCGAGCCTCCGGCCGGCGATGGCGCCGAGCTCGAAGCGGTCGATCAGCGCGTGGGCCTGGCGCCTGGCCCGCGCGGCGGGCAGCCCGCGGAGGACCCCCGCATAGACCAACACCTCGGCCACCGTGTAGTTGCGCAGGATGGGGGCCCGCTGGCCGAAAAAGCCTACGTACCGCGGCACCACCGCCGGGTGGCGCACCACGTCCTGCCCCAGCAATTCGATGCGCCCCGAACTGGGCCGTAGCAGCGCGGTGATCTGGCGCACGAAGGTGGTCTTCCCGGCGCCGTTGGGCCCGAAGACCCCCAGGATCTCCCCCTGGCGGATGTCGAGGGAGATCGCGTCGTTGGCCAGCACCCCCCGCGCCTCGTAGCGTTTGGTGAGCTCGCGGATGACGTAGAGGTTCACAGCTACCCTCCTGCTCCAGGACCGGCTGGGGCCTTGGTGAAGCTAATGATATAGAACACGCTGGCGAACCACTGCACCTCGAGGCCAGTGACGCCGGCCGGGAGCCGCGTGAGTGGCGGGTCGCAGCCGAAGGAGGGGTTGGCCGTGATCAGGGCCCGAGCCCAGGGCAGGCCCCGCAGGTGGCGGGGAATGCTGTCGTCGCTGATGACCACCCGGCCCCCGGGCTTGACCACCCGCGCCATCTCGGCGATGCCCCGCCCTGGGTCGCCGAACTCGTTGACGAAGCCGAAGTGCACGACCGCGTCGAAGGCCCCGTCGGGGTAGGGCAGGTGCTCGGCGTTGGCCACCGCCAGCCTGACAGCGTGTCCTCGGGCCAGCGGGTGCTGCGCGCATAGCGTGACCATCCCCGGCGAGAGGTCGACCCCCTCTACCGAGATCCCCTCCGCCGCGCCCAGGAGGTGTGGCAGGTTGCTCCCTGTCCCCACGCCCACCTCCAGCACGCGGTTGTAGGGCTTGAGCCGGAGCTGCTGTACTAGGGTCCGCCGGAACACCGGCTCGCTGCCCTCGAGCAGCCGGGCGATGGCTTCGTCGTACTGTCCTGATAATTCGTCGAAGTGCTGGCGGTGACGGACCGTCTCCCCGGCGAGTTGCTTGGGGAAGGTCAGGTCGGGGATCTCCACCCCCGGTAAGTACGGGAACCGCTCCCCGCAGCACGCGCAGCGCAGGCTCAGTTCCTCCGCGTCGAGATCGCCCCGGCAGGCGGGGCACACCAAACCGACAGACGTCGCAACCATGACATAGCCTCCTCAGTCCGTGCAGAGGGACTCTCCCGCGTCGATGACCAGGTTCGTGCCGGTGATCGAACACCCGCCCGGGCCACACAGGTACAGCACGCCCTGAGCTACCTCCTCCGCAGAGGTCAACCGCGCGAGCGGCAGGCGGGCAGAGATGGCCAAGCTCTCAGCCCGGGTCAGGGGGTAACCCCGGGCATTGGTGAGCAGCCGGGTGCTGGCCACCGAACCCGGGCTGACACAGTTGACCCGGATCCGGTGGCGCCCGAGCTGTCGGGCCAAACCCTTGGCTAAGCCGACTAGGCCTGCCTTGGCCGCGCCGTAGACTGGGGCAGCACTCGACCCCACCTCGGCCGAGATCGAGGCAACGAAGACGACGGAACCCCCGCCGCTCGCCTTCAGGTGCGGCACTGCTGCGTGTACGCAGGCCACGGCCCCCGCAAGGTTGACGGCGACGACCTCATAGAGCTCCTCCAGGGGGGCGGCCTCGAGCGGGCAGGTAGGCCCCAGCACCCCCGCGCAGTACACCAGTGTCTCCAGGGACCCAAGCTCCCGGCACGCTGACTCCACCGCTGCCTGGCAGGCCGCGGGGTCGCGCAGGTCGACCGCGGTGATCCCCGCGAGCGACTCGAGGGCGGCCGGGAGGGGCTGCTTGTCGAGGACGTGCACCCGGTATGCCGCGCTCGCCAGCGCCCGCACGACGGCGGCTCCGATGCTGCCGCTGCCCCCGGTGACGATTGCTCCCTTCATACGGCCTCCCCGGCATGGCCGAGCAACCGTTGCGGGCTGGGCTCGAGCCATAGCCATAGCCCCCAACCCTTCGGGACGCCCCCCCTGCCTATGGGGAGGATGCCCACCCCTTGAGCCGCCGCATAGGCCGCAGTGAGCAGCCCCCGGAAGAAGGCCAGCCGCAGCACCTCACCCTCCGCGCCCGGATCGGGCGGCAGCGCATCACGGCATGCCCGGTAGAGCGCCTGGGCCCAGCCCAGCACCCTGGCTTCCAGGGATTCACACTCCGGCGGGTCGAAGACCGGCAACGCGGGCTTCAGCCGCCTGGCGCCGGGAGCCCTGAGCAGACCCAGGTAGCGCAGCTTCCCGGCCACACCCGGCGGGATCTCCCCGGCCGGCGCCTCTCCCGCCCGCGCGACCGCGGCCAGCACGTCAAGCTCGTGGGGCTCGAGGTTGAGGGGCAGCCCGGGAACCCTGAGCCGGTCCTCGGCCCAGAACTCACCCAGTACGGCGGCTGTACCCCACCGGAGGCGCACCCCGCACTGCGTGGCGGGTAACGGGAGCCCTGCATAGCCCACCACACGCCATTCCGCCCCGGCCCGGGGGTGGCTGGCCGCCGCGGCGGCGCGAGCGAAGCCGAGGTCCATCAGCCACCCGCCGACCACGAGGTGCTGGACCCGGTCCCACGCCCAGCCCTGCTCCGTGCAGGCGGGGGTGCGTCGGTAGCCTGTCTCCAGATCCGCCGCCGCCTCGCCAAGCACCTCGAGGTAGCCTGTGAGGACCGACTGCACTCGGTCGGCGATGTCCCGGGAGGCCCCGGGGTCCACCAGGCCCAGGCGGGCGGTGGGCCGGGCCACCCCCCCTGCTTGGGCCAGCTCTACCAACCCCCACTCCTGGGCCTGCTCGAGCACCCCCGCCTCGCCCCGGAGGTAGAGCGCTCCGCGATCGCAGCCGACTGACAGCTTCGGCAGCACCTGCAGTACCGGGTAGGGACATGTGCCGAACACCACGTATCGCACGGCTTAACCCCCTTGCGCCAAGCCAGCGAGGTGAGCTTGGCAGGCCGCCGGATGGGCGAACAGGTGGAATTCGCGCGCTCCGAAGACCATCGTCCAGATCTGGTCCACCGGCGCGGCCAGCTTCAGCCGGGCGCTGAAGGCCGCAGGGCCGCCGAGCTCCTCCGGTACCATCCGTACAGGGTCGATGATCAGGGCGGGACTGCCCGGCAGCACCGCCACCGCCCAGGCGTGGGCGGTCAGCAGGCCCTTGGCCGAGCTCACCGCCACCAGCGCCTGGCCCAGGAGTCCCCCTCCGCTGACCAAGACGCAGCTCTGCCGCAGCCCGCAGGCCAGCAGGGCCGACACCAAAAGGGCAGACAGGGTGATGCAGTTACCCTCCCCCATGCCCCAGGCCTTTTCGAAGGGCTCCCAGCCCTGGGTGCCCACCCAGCGGATGGCCCGTAGCCGTCTCAGGAGCAGGTCGAGGGTGCGGGACGGATCACGGACGGGCTCAGGCTCGGTCCCGGCCCCCGCTTCCTCCACCAGCCGACGGACCACCGGGTGCTGAGGGTCGACAAAGGCGAGCCACTGTCGTACGGCACCGTAACGGTCGGGGTCGAGCCGCATAACCCTCTCAGGCCGCGCCCGCCCGGCTGCGGAGGCGCTGGTGGTACGAGTTGCGGTAGACATCGGGGAACATCCCCGCCTTCTCCAGCGCGGCGCACAGCGGGTGCGGGCCGATGAAACTCCCGAACTCGGAGTAGGCGTAGGCCCGGCAGCTCCCCTTGCAGCTGTGCCGGAAGACGCAGTCAGCGCAAACCCCGGTAAGGGTGGCGTTCTCGTAGTCCTTACGCAGCGGCTCGATGCTGTTCTTCACTACTTCGGCGATGGAGTCCTGGCGCAGGTGCCCAAGCACTAGCCCCCCGTCCGCGCCGGTGAGTGCGCAGACCGAGAGGGTGCCGTCGGGGAGGATGCCCAGTAACGGGAAGCTGCACGAGACCAGGAATTTGACGCGATTGTCGCGCATGAGGTACTGCAGATAGCGCGAAGGGATGGCCGCCGGGGGGACCTTGATGAGCACCCCGCCCTTGTAGTCGCGCATTCCGCCGAGGATGAGCTGGAACACCTGCTCGTACTCGACCGGTGTGAGCGCGAGGTCGTCCTTCGACTCGCTCCCCCGGCCGACAGGGTTGACGATGGGGAAGGCCAGGATGTTGTCCTGGGGGTGGAAGTCCAGGTTGTTGGCCAGCCGGAAGAGATCGGGGATGCTCCGGAAGTTCTGGCGGTTGACCACGCACTGCACCCCGAAGGGGATATTCGCCGCGCGCAGGCGGTACAGGGCCTTGACCGTCGGGTCGAAGCTGCCCCGGCCGCGTATCCACTCGTGGGCCTCCCGGGTCCCACCGTCCAGGCTGACGCTGATCCAGACAAAGACCCCCCGATCCAGCGCGTCGCGAAAGAGGCGCACGTGTTCGTCCCGGATGAGCATGGCGTTGGTCTCCACGCTCAACGCGAGGCCGTGCTCGAGGATGTGCCCGATGATGGTGAGCGCATCCTTGCGGAGCAGGGGCTCGCCGCCGGTGAGGATCACCAGGCTGGCGTCGATTTCCTTCAGCTGGGCCACGGTGGCCAGGATCTCCTCCGTAGTGAGGTCGGCGGAGGTGTCGGCATGGGGCGAGGAGCTGACCCAGCAGTGCTTGCAGGTGAGGTTGCAGCGGTTGCTCAAGTACCAGTACACCAGCGGGCGGAAGCGGTCCGACCCCTGCTGCACCCGCTCGGCGACTACGGTCTCCACGGGCACCTCCGCCTAGGCCTGCAGCAGCTGGGCTGCCAGACAGCCCGCGACGAAGTCCTGCACGTCGCGGCGTACCAGGTCCGGGTCGGCCTGGGCGAACTCTTCACAGACCGCCACGATGATCTGTTCGAGCGAACGGTTCCCGTCGGACAGCTCGAGCACCCGGCGGCCCACGTCGTTGATGACGAAGACCTTGCCCGTGACCGGGTTGAGCACCGTAATCGCCCCTGACTCATCCTCGTTGATCACAGCGTGTTCGATGAGCGTTGGCCGCTGCCTGAGTAAGTCGAGCGTGTGTTCCATACATGCCACCTGCTTTGACCTGCGGTTCAGAAGAATCCCCCCTCGAGGTACCTCATGGGGATAGTCTTGGTATAAACCGTCGTCGGGAAGAGCGTCTCGAGGATCCCTCCGCGGATCTCGACCTGGTGCGGCACGTTGGGGGGAATCGTGTAAGCCTTTCCCGGCTCCAAGCGCTGTTTGCAAACCTGCCCCTTCGCGTCCGTGTACGCGACCCAGATCTCGCCCGAGACCGGGTAGAGCAGGTCGATGTTTCCGTGAGCGTGGGCTCTCCCTGCGGGTATCTGGAACACCTTCCCTTCGGCCACCCGGTAAACCTTGCGGCCGAAGCCCGACAGGAAGCTGGCAAAGAGCTCCACCGTCACGCCCTCGTCTTGTTGGATCTCGGGACTACGCACGTTCAGCATCGAGCAACCTAGCCAGAACCCCAGGTTGGCCCACTGGGCCAACCTGGGCTAAACACTGGGGCAATTAACCGCCGCCGGGGGTGTAGCCCGAGCCCGAGCAGCTACCGCCGCCGGTGCTGCACGACCCCGCCACCGTCACGAACTGCTCGAGGTCGAGCAGAACCGGAGGCTCGTACTTCGGCACCAGCTTGGGCGCCTCATAGGTCTTGGCCGGTTTCTCCATCACGATCACCTCCTCTCCAGCCTCAAGCGGGGCTGTAGGTGCCCCACCCAGACTCCACACCAGGCGGGGTAACCGCCCCCCACGGGCCGCGCAGACCGCCGCCGCCCACCGTGCTAGGGTCGGCCCAGGCCATGCCCAGGCCGATGGCCACAGCCGCCAGAAGAGCCACAATCCGACTGGAAAGACTCATCGCAAGCCTCCGCGTTCATCGGGTTCGTCGCAGGGGAGATCGTCGAAGTGAAAAATAGAAACTGTACGTATTGTGAATGTTTTGAGATTTGGGGATAATCGTATTATGTTCCCGCCAGGACAGCGATCGATAAGTTTGCACGAGCTGGTGTTAACCGAGCGGTACCCGGACGGTCTGGAGCATTACCAGGGACTGGCGCAACCCAGCCCGCAGGACGACCGGATGGCGGGGGCCTGCTTATGCAACCTGCGGAGGCTGCAGGAGGCCAAGGAACTCCTGCTGCGGGCCCAGGCCCGGGGGTGTTGCGCAGCCGGCATCGAGTTGGCCACGGTGTACCGCTTCCTCGGGCAGCCCAAGCTGGCGGCCGCGGTGCTGGAGCAGGTGCCGCAGGCCGAGCTCGACGCCTTCGACCGGGCCCTGTGGCTGCGCGAACGGGGGGCGGTACACTTCGCCGATGGCGAACTGGGCCAGGCCGCGGAGGCCCTGGAGCTGGCCTGGGGAGTGGCCCACCGCTCCTCCGACACCGGCGCGCTCCTGGCGTCCATAGGTCACCTTCTCGGCCTGGTCTGCGGGGCCCTCGGCCTGGATGCCCGGGCCGCGCACTACCTCGGCGAGGCCCTGCGGCGCGCGCACCCGGGCCGGGCTGGGCACATCCGCCTGACCTGGGCCCTCCACCTCAGCTACCTCGGGCGGTTCGAGCAGGCGGAGCAGGAGCTGCGCCTGGCACGCCCGGAGTTGGAGGCGCGGCCTGGGAGCGCTCCGGTCCTCGAGTACGTCGCCGGGGTGTGCCACCGGGCGCAGGGCCGGTGGGGCCCCGCGCTGTTTGCCTTCCATGAAGCAGCGCGGCTGGCCCGGCAGGCCGAGGAAGCCGAGACCGAGTTCTACGCCTTGCTCGGGGCCTGCACAGCCCAGTTGGGCTTGCGGGACTACGCCGGGGCCCAGGCCAGCCTCGCCCGGGCGCAGCCCCTCGCCGCCAACGCCAAGATGCGGGCTTCCTACCTCCTCAGGAGCGGCGCGCTGAAAGTGCAGATGGACGCCCCGGACGGCCCTGAAGACCTGCAGCGGGCGCTACAGGCCTTCGAAGCGCTGGGCCTCCAGCGCGAGGCGGGGTGGGCCTGGCTCCACTTGGCCGAGGCGCACCTGCGGGCTGGCGAAGAGGCCCGGGCCCTCGAGGCGCTGGCCAAGGCCACGGACGTGCGCCACTCGCTCGGTTCGGGCTCCCCCTTGGTGCTCGAGCTGCGCCTGCTCCCGAGAGCCGCCCTCCTCGTCGGCAGCCGAGCGGATGACCCCTACCTGAAGAGCCTGTGTGCCGACGCCGCCGGGGCGGGGCTAGAGGCGCCCACCCAGGTCGAGCTGCGGACCCTCGGCCACGCCGAGCTGCGGGTGAACGGCGCCCCGGCCCGGCCCAAGTACCGGCACGCGCTCGAGGTGCTCTGCTTCCTCCTGGACCGGCCCGGGGCTCGCCTGGGTGAGATCCTCGCCTCGCTCTTCCCGGACACGCCGCACGCCCGGGCGCGCAACTACTTCCACCAGGTGCGCTACGACCTCGAGAAGGCCGTCCCGGGGCTGCGTATCCCGCACGACGCGGGGAGGTACTGGGTTGAGTGGCGCGGTGCCGTGCTCAGTTGGGACTACGCCGAGCTCAGGCGGGCGATCGCGACCAAGGACGCGCGCCGGTTCGCCCACGCCCTGGCGCGGTACGGCGGCCCCTTCCTCCCCGCCGCCGAGTCGGAGTGGGCGCAGGGTCTGCGCGCGGAGTGCGAGCTCGCCGTGTCCGCCTTCGGCCGTCAGCTCATCGCGGAGCTGCACCGCGCCGGCCGCGACGCCGAGTGCCTCGAGGTCGCCAATCGCCTCGCCCAGCTGGACCCCTTCGACGAGCTCGTCAACGAGATGCGGGTACGCAGCTGCCATGCGGTGGGCGGCCGTGGCCAGGCGGCGAGGCTCATCGGGGGGATCTGTCGGCTCTACCAGCAGGAGGTCGGGGAGGTGCCGCAGGGCCTGGCGAGCCTCCGGAGGGAGCTGCAGGGCTAGGCCGGAGGGCGTCGCAGGCTTTGCCGACCAGCCCGTACGCCCGGTCGCGGCTGAACTCTGAACTCCTTGGAGCGGCCGACCTGCGGGGGCTCGGGCCCCTGGGTTCCTGGCGTACCGCCACACCAGATCACCCGCCAGCGGGTCTTCCCCCTGGCGTCCTCGCAGCCCCTGGACGCGGCCCAGCACCAGCGGAAGTACGACCTGCGGCAGATGCTACGGGTGATGGGGGGCAGGAACGGGCAGCCGAGTGCGGCGGTCTACGACGGTCGTATGTTGCAGTTGGGTCCCGAGAGCGGGGAAAGGGCTGGGCATGATGGGGCTAAGAAACGCAAAGGGAGCAAGGTGCACATGGCCGTAGATACGCTGGGGCATCTACTGGCGCTGGTGGTCACCCCCGCCGACGAGCAGGAAAGAGCGCAAGTCGCCGAGTTGTCCAAAGCCGTCCAAGAGGTCACGGGCGAACACGTTGAAGTCGCCTTTGTGGATCAGGGCTACACCGGCCCGCAAGCCGAGTAGGCCGCCGCCGGGGAAGGCATCGGGCTGTGCGTGGTCAAGCCCCAGGAGGCTAAGAAAGGCTTCGTCCTGCTGCCTAAACGCCGGGTGGTCGAGCGCAGCTTCGCCTGGACGGCCCGCTTTCGCCGCCTTACACGGGATTACGAGCGCCTGGCCGACGCCCTCAAGGGCTTCCTAGCAGCCTCTAGCGCCGCGCCAGCCACAGCCCGAGGGAGCGGGCGGAGCAACCCCCGCCCGCTCGGCGATGGTAGGATTTACACCGATAGGAGGTAACCGATGGGAATGGACTACCAGTACCACCTCATCCACGCGCAGGCGATCCCCGAGCGCCGCGGCACGCTCGACCTGCTGATCGAGGCCGCCCGCGAGGGCACGCTAGGGGAGGACCTGCTGCTGCTGGCGGCCCCCGAGGCGGGCGATACCGCGTTCTTGCCGGACGAGCCGCTGGGGGTGCTGGGGGTAGGGAAGGACGGGGCGCGGACGATCCCCTCTCGGGACGGCGTACCGCCGTACACCGGGGTGAGCTTCCTCGAGGACGCCCTGGGGCGCAACCTTAACCCCGGGGCCTTCGCCCGCTTCCTCAGCCACTTCCTCCGGCCCGGCGCGGTGCTGCGCTACGAGTGCGACGAGGGGCCCGGCGGCTTCTTGCTCCAGGGGCCGGGGCGGGTCGAGGTGCTCGTCCCGGCGCTGTGCACGCAGGAGAGGGGGTGGGTGGCGTGGCTATGAGCTTCGTTCGCCTCGACCCCGACCCCCGGCGCCACGCCGGCGCTCCCCCAGGCTGAGGGTGGATCCCCGCTGAGGCACAGCACGGCGTAGCGCCGGGGGCGGGAGTCTACCCGCCCCCGGCGTGTTGGACGACCTCATGGCGCCGTGCCCGGAGCCTCAGGGCTCGCGCCGAAGAGGAAGCCCTGGCCCAGCCGCACGCCCAGCTCGCGCACGAAGGCGGCCTGCTCGGGGCGCTCGATCCCCTCGGCCACCAGCGGCAGGCCCAGCTCCTCCATCATCCGCACCAGGCCCCGCAGCACCGCCGCCACCCGGTGCTGCGCCGCCGCGGGCGGCCTCAGGAAGCCCCGGGGCAGCTTGACCCCGTCGAGGGGCAGCCAGGCCAGGCGCTCGAGGCTGGAGTGGCCGCTGCCGAAGTCGTCGAGGTAGACCCGCACGCCCAGCTCGCGCAGCCCGGCCAACGTCCTCTCGAGGGGCCGCCCGCCGGGCGCCAGGGCCTCCTCGGTGACCTCGACCACCAGCGCCCCCTCGCCGGCCCCGGCCGCCCGCAGCAGCGCCCGCAGGTCGGCCCGCAGCCTGGGGTGGCCGAGCTGGGCGGGGGAGAGGTTGACCGACACCGCCCGGCCCCGCCGCGCGCCCTCGGCCAGCGCCCCTTCCAGCACGGCCAGGGTCAGGCGGTGCAACTCGCCGCGCTCGCGGTACCTCGCCAGCGCCTGGGCGGGGGCGTGGGCGCCCAGGCGCAGCAGGGCCTCGAGGAAGTACGGCTCCTGCAGGGGGAGGGGGGCGGGGAAGAGGTCTTCGGTCTCGCGCATGGGATATGGGATCGCAAGAAGAGGGGGGGCTAAGCCCCCCCGTGCGGCACGGTCTATGCCGCCTTTCCCTGGTTCTGCAGCCAGGCCTCCAGCCGCTCCAGCTTCTCGGCGGCCTCCGCCTCGCTCATGTTGCCCACCGCCGCCACCATCTCGCGGTAGCGCTGGACGTGCTCAGCGGGGATGAGCCCCTCCTCGAGCGCCGCGTGCAGCCGCTCGGCCAGCGCCGCGCGCGCCTGCAGGTCCTCCCCCACGCGCACCTCGGGGGTGGCGATGAGTTCCCCCCGCTCGCTGAGCACCGCGTAGCCGCGCACCCGCTCGACGGGGGCGGTGCGGGGGTAGCGGGGGGCGCCCTGCAGCACCGCGGCGGTCTCGGGGGCGTCAGCCACCAGGATGCGGCTGGTGGGGAAGCCGTCCTTGCCCTTGGCCTGCTCGACCTTGAGCACGAAGGGCACCCCCTTCAGGCTGCCGCCCGCCGCCGCCTCCAGCGCCCGCAGGTAGGAGTCCACCCGCGCGAGGGCCGAAAGGCCCTTGACCGCGATCTGGTAGACCCCTGCCCCCGGCACCCCCACCACCTGGAAGGCCAGGATCCCCACCGGCTTGCACAGCGGGGGCTGCTCCTTGCCGTTCTTGAGGGTGGGCTGGGCGAAGGGGCAGCCCCGCTGGGCGCAGTCGCGCTCCTTGAGGCTGCCGTCGGGCCCGACCTCGCGGCCCACCAGCCCGTCGCCCTTGCACTGCAGGCCCGAAGCGCCGTAGCGCTTGTAGTAGGGGTCCCAGACCTCGGGGCCGAGGTCGAGGGGCAGGTACACCGTGACCGCCTTGGGCTTGGGGCCGTACACCGCCTCCACCGCCTCCGCGCCGCCCACGATGCGGAAGTGGTCCAGCGCCCGGGGGAAGCCCCGCTCGGTGCGCTCCCCGATCTTGAATTGGCCCGTGCGGGCCAGCCTGTTGCGTTCTGACAGTCCGACGATCGGCATCTCGACACCTCCTATCAATAGATAGTATACCTCACTCTCGGCGGGGCGGCCACACTGCCCGGTCGCCCCGACCCCGTACGAAGCGCTCCGGGACCGGCCCTAGGCCCTGGCGGGGCGGTGGGCCAGCTGCACGGCGACCAGGAAGGCGTCGAAGGCCTGGTAGACGGTCTCGGGGCTCTTCCAGCGCCGCTGGGCGCGCAGCAGCACCCGCTCGGCCATGTGGATCTCGGCGGTGGTCATCTTGCTCAGGGCCTTGCGGCTCTTGGCCAGCTGCTCGGCGGCGACGCGGCCCTCCAGGCCCTGCAGGTAGGCCTCCAGGGGCTTGCGGAAGCGGCGGGAGGCGAAGCGGCGGTGGCTGCGGCCGCCGAGGTAGCGCCTGGCCTCCCGCAGCGCCACCTCCAGCGCCTCCCGGAAGGGCAGGCCCATCCCCACGGCCTCCAGGGCCACCGCCACCCCGAAGCGGCGGCGGGGCTTGAGCAGCTCGAGGGCCAGCAGCAGGGTGCGGGCGCTCTCGTAGTCGCGCGCGGCGAGCGCCAGCAGGATGGCCTCCTCGAGGCGGGCGCGTGAGTCGCCCGCCCATAGGCCCTGCTGCGAGAGCGTGTACAGCAGATCGGTGGTCACGGCGTGCATTCTATTTCTCCTACTTCTCCCATCTCTGGCCCTGGGGATCCCAGCTTCCCCCGGCTTCGCCCCGGACCACCGGCCCCAGGAAGGCCCAGACCGTCTCGACGGCCTCCTCGAGCCCCAGCTCCTCCTGGGTGATGCGGCTTAAGAAGGCCCGCCAGGCCTGGCGCTTCCCGGCGTCGCCGGTGAAGGCGGGGACGATCCCCTTCGGGACGCCGCCGCCTCCGGCGGCGGGAGGCCGATACACCGAGTCGCGGCCTCGAGCCGGTGGCCCCGGGCGATCGCCCACAGGTCGTAGAAGTCCTTCACGTGGCGGGATTGGCCCAGCCGGTAGAGCAGGCGCTCGAGCGCGAACCGCACCGCTACCCGCCCGAAGTCTTCCCCCTGCCGCCTCGCCAGGTCGAGGAGCCGGGCCCTTACCGAGGCCGTCAGGTCCCTCACGCCGCCACCGCCTCGAGGTAGGGCCGGATCACCCGTTCCCCGCGGGGGCGGCCCAGGGCGATGAGCGCGTGCTCGCGCTGCAGGCGGGGCCACTCCCCGGCCAGCCGGGCCGCCCGCGGGCCCAGCTCCCCCGCCAGCGCCCTCGATCCCCTCCTGCAGGGCCCAGCGGGCCCGCGCGGGGGAGGGGGGCTTGGGCGGGGGGGCGACCTCAAGGCGGCGCGCGCGGTAGGCGCGGCCGTGGCGCGGGTGTTTGAAGGCCCGGAACTCCCCGCGCAGCCAGGTCCACCTCCAGCACGCGGAAGCCCTCGCCGCAGTAGAGCTCGCGCTCCACCCGGGCGTGGCGCAGGGCAGCGGGGGGCTCGGCGGAGGACGCTCGCTTTCTCATGCTCTGATGATATGCCTTTCTTGAATAGGAGATAATGGCGCGCATGAGAAGAGCCGCGAGGTGGATCCGCACGCTGGCGCTGGGCCCGATGGCCGCGCTGGCGCTGGCACAAAGCTCCCAGGCCCCCCACGCCCCCCTGCCCTTCAGCGACGTGCCGGCCGGCCACTGGGCCGCCGAGGCCGTGCGCCGCCTGAGCGAGCGGGGCCTGCTGCTCGGCGACGACCGGGGGCGCTTCGCGGGCGAGCACACCCTCACGCGCTACGAGGCGGCGCTGCTGATCTACCGGCTGCTGCAGCAGCTCGAGGCCAGCGCCCTCACCCGCGAGGACCTCGAGGCGCTGCTCATGGCGGTGCAGGAGCTGCAGGCCGAGCTCGCGGGGCTGGGGCTGCGGCTGGGGAACGCCTACAGCCGCGAGGAGGCCCAGGCCCTGCTGGAGCGGCTGGCGGCGCTGGAGGCGCGCCAGGCCCTCGACCCCGCGGCGCTGGAGGAGCTGCGCGCGCTGGCCGAGGGGGCCGGCCTCACCGCCAGCCAGGCGCTGCTGCAGTCCAACCTGGCCCTCGAGCGCCTGGCGGCGCTGGAGGGGCGGCTGGCCGGGCTGGAGCAGGCCGCCCAGGACGCGCGGGCGCTGGAGGCCGAGCGCTTCGCGGCGCTGCGCCGGGAGGTCGAGGACCTCAAGGCCGAGCTGGCCGGGCTGAGAGGGGGCCTCGAGGCCGAAAGGGCGTCGGCGCCGGAGGACCGCGGGCTGCAGGTGCTGGAACTCGAGGCCCGCCTCAAGGAGCAGCACGAGCGCCTGGCGGCGCTGGAGGCCCGCCTGGAGGCCGAGCGCAAGGAGCGCCAGGCCCAGGGGGCGCTGGCCGAGGCCCGGCTGGCGGCGCTGGCGGAGCAGGCCGCTCCCCGCTTCTCGCTGCAGTTCGCGCTGGCCTGGCGCCAGGGCTACGGCTTCGCGCTGGGCCAGGAGGGGCCCGAGAGCGCCGCCGAGCGGGCGCTGGGCCAGCTGCGGCTGTCGACCGAGCGGGACGGGGATTGGATGGCGCTGGCGCTGTACTCCTGGGGCTCCGCCCAGCCGGGGGGCTACACCGCCGCCGGCCTGGAGCTCGCCCGCGGCGGCTTAGAGTTCTTCGGGCTGTGGACCGGGTCCGGGGAGTACGCCTACGCGCTGGGCTGGGGGCTGGGCGGCGCCGGTACACCCGGCGGACGATCCCCTTCGGGACCGGCTGACGCCGGTACACCGAGCGGACGACCCCCCTCGGGATGGGACGAAGCCCGCACGCCGGGCGGCGCGGACGACCGCCTGCGGCTGTGGGGCCAGGTCGCCAGCGTGCGAGTCCCCGACACCCTGGCCGCGCCCCGGGTCGAGGCGGGGGTGGAGGGGGGCCTCAAGCTCTTCGGGCTGGCCTGGAGCCGCCTGGAGCTGGCCGCGCGGCTCCAGGCCAGCCCGAAGAGCTTGAGGCCCCCCTCC
>NZ_QXDL01000399.1:0-1593 GCF_003574345.1 Calidithermus terrae | reverse complement strand
GGCCTGGAGGACGGCGCGCGCAAGGGCTTCGCCCTGCGCCACGCGGTGGCCTGCCTCGAGCCCTACCCCTGGCTGCGGCCCCAGGAGCTGCGCTTCCTCGAGTGCGCCGCGCAGGAGCTCTTCGCCCCGCTGGGCTGCGTGCTCGACGACCTGCTGCCCTTCCTCGAGCCCGCCCTGCGCCACCGCCTGCGCCTGCTCCCCGGCGCGCACCGCGCGGTGCTGCCCACGGGCCTGGAGAGCCTGGCCGAGGGCTGGCAGGAGGCGCGGGGCTTCGACCCCAAGCTGCTGGACTACCTGCGCGAGGGCGGGGTGCTCGAGGAGATGGTCGAGGAGCAGCGCCCCGCCCGGCAGATCCTGGTCCCCCTCAAGGCCCCCGACGGCGCGCTCACCCCCAAGGGCCGCCTGGCGCTGGAGGTGCTGCACGCGCTGGGCCAGGCCGAGAGCATGACCGCGCTCGCCCAGCAGGCGGGGGTGGGCAACGGGGTGGTCAAGGGCCTGCTCGACAAGGGCTACGCCGCCTTCGTCGAGCTGCCCCTGGAGGTGCCCAGGGCCGAGGGGCGCGCGCTCGAGCCCCTGCCCTTCCCCCCCGAGGCCCAGCGCATCGGCGGGGGGCGCTGGCTCGAGCGGCTGCGGGTGCTCAGCGGCTTAGTGCGCGAGGGGCCCACGCTGGTGCTCTTCCCCGAGGTGGCCCAGCTCAAGCGCTGCCTGCCCCACTTCCCCCAGGCCCTCCCCTTCCACGGCGAGCTCTCGCCCGAGCTGCGCCGGCAGGTCTTCCACCAGCGCGCCCGCGAGGGCCTGCCCCAGGGCGGCGCGGTGTTCTCGACCTACCAGGGCCTGCTGCTGCCCTTCGACTTCCGCCGGGTGGTGGTGGTGGAGGAGGGCAACGACGCCTACAAGCTCTCGGGGGGCTCGAGGGCCTTCGTGCCCTACCTGGCCGAGCTGCGGGCCAGGCTGGCGGGCGTGCCCTACACCACGCTCTCGCTGGTGCCCAGCCTCGAGGCCGAGTGGGAGCTGCGCCACAGCCACACCCTGCCCCTCGCCCCGCCCCGCGTGCACCTGCTCGACATGCGCCGGGAGCGGGGCTGGCCGCTGTCGGGCGCGGCGGTGAACCTCCTGCAGCAGGTGGCCGAGAAGCGGCGCCAGGCGGTGGTGCTGGTGGCCCGGCGCGGCTACAGCGCGGTGCTGCGCTGCAAGCACTGCGACTGGAAGGCCATGTGCCCCGACTGCGCCCTACCCCTGCGCCTGCACCGCGCCGGGCGGGCCGGGCGGCTGCTGTGCCACCAGTGCGGCCACGAGGAGAAGGCCCCCCCGCTGTGCCCGCAGTGCCGCTCGGAGGTCTTCGAGCCCAAGGGGCCGGGGGTGGAGTGGCTGCTGGAGGCCCTCGCAGCCGCCGTCCCCTCCCTCCCCCGCTACCGCTACACCGCCGAGGAGAAGGACCGCCTCGAGCCCCTCCTCGCCGGCGAGCCCGGGCTGCTGGTGGGCACCACCGCCGTCCTGCGCGCCCCCACCCTGCCCGAACTGGCCCTGGTGCTCCTCCCCTACGCCGACGGCTTCCTCCTCGACTCCGACTTCCGCGCCGGCGAGCGCTACCAC
>NZ_QXDL01000398.1:0-1600 GCF_003574345.1 Calidithermus terrae | reverse complement strand
GCCCAGCAGGGGGTGGGCGGGGCCGGAGCGCAGGCGCAGCCCGAGCTGCTCGAGCGCCACCAGCACCCGGCCCATGTGGGCGATGGCGTCCACGCCGAGGTCGGGCCTCGAGCCGTGGGCAGCGACCCCGCGGGTCTCGACCTCCAGCCACACGAAGCCCTTGTGCGCGACCACCAGCTCGAGCTCGCTCGGCTCGGCGACGACGGCGGCGTCGGCGCGGAAGCCGGCTTGCACCAGCTCGAAGCTGCCCAGGCTGGCGTACTCCTCGTCGGCCACGCAGGCGGCGATCACGTCCCCGCGCAGGCCCAGCTTCCTCGCCTCGGCCACCGCCCACAGCATGGCCGCCACCCCGCCCTTCATGTCGTAGGCGCCCCGCCCGTAGAGGCGGCCCCCCTCCGCGCGGGGCCGGAAGGGCTCGGCCATCCCGGCCACGCCCACGGTGTCGAGGTGACCGTTGAACAGCAGCGAGCGGCCCCCGCCCGTGCCGCGGGCTACCGCGACCACGCTGGGGCGGCCCGGCGTGGCCTCGAGCCAATGCACCTCGAGGCCCTGCTCGCGGCACCAGCCGGCGACGAAACGGGCGATCTCGCCCTCGCCGGGGGCGCCGGGCACCAGGTCGGGGTTGACGGAGTTGAGGGCGACCAGCCGGCGGAGGAGTTCCTGGGCAGGGGTCATGATCGTATACGATACAGCAAAATCGTATACAGGCTGCTCGCCTCATGCACCCCGGGCGCGCCCCGGTAGGATGCTGGGGATGAAGCTCAAGCGGCGCGAAGTGCTGGGCCTTGGCGCGGGCCTCTTGGGGCTGGGCGCGGCGCAGAGCGGCCCCGAAACCCTCGCCCACTTCCCCTTAGGGGTGGCCTCCGGCGACCCCAGCGACAGCGGGGTGGTGCTGTGGACCCGCCTGGCCCCCGAGGCCTGGCAGGAGGGGGAGGGGCTGGAGTTCGAGATCACCGAGGCCGCCGACCCCGCCTTCGCCGCGCCCCGCTTCGCCGGGCCCGCCGTGCAGCCGCGCCCGGAGAACGACTTCACCAGCGTCACCGACCTCTCGGGGCTGCTCGAGCCGGGCCGCGCCTACCTCTACCGCTTCCGCTACCGGGGGGTCTACAGCCCCGTGGGGCGCACCAAGACCCTGCCCGCCCCCGGCGAGACGCCCGCGCTGCTGCGGATCGGGCTGGTGACCTGCCAGGAGTTCACCAGCGGCTACTGGGGGGCCTTCGCCCACCTGGCCCGCGAAAACCTCGACGCGGTGCTGCACCTGGGCGACTTTATCTACGAGACCTCCGCCGACCCCCGCTGGCGCAAGCTGCGCTTCCCCGACCGCGGCTACCGTCTCCCCAGCGGCAGCTACCTGGCGGTGAACCTGGCCGACTACCGCGCCATCTACCGCGCCTACCGCTCCGACCCCTTTTTGCAGATGGCCCTGGCCGCGCACCCCTGGGTCTTCCTGTGGGACGACCACGAGATGGCCAACGACTACTACTGGGACGCGGCCCACGACGCCCCCGGCGCCCCCGGCGAGGGCGAGATCGCCCGTTTCGTCGCCGGCTGGTGCCGCGAGCAGGGCCTCGAGGTGCATTGGCTCGAGGCCACGCCGGGC
>NZ_QXDL01000397.1:0-1619 GCF_003574345.1 Calidithermus terrae | reverse complement strand
CCCCACAGCAGCCCGACCCCCACCGCCGTCACGATCCACACCAGCGTGTGGAAAAGCCCGTCCGCGAGCATGTTCAGCCGCATCGCCTCCATGTCCCGCGGCGGGACCCGGTTGGAGAGCATGTGGTGCCACTGCAAGATCTGGTGCAGCACGATCCCGTCCACGAACCCGCCCATCCCTATCCCCAAGCAGACCCCGGCCGCCCTCAGCTTCGCGTGCACGCCCAAAGCCTAAGGGCGGCTCGAGGCGGCTCCATCCCTCCGAAGTGGCGGTGGGGTCTAACCCGGAAGGGGGGGCTCGAGGCTCACGCCCCGGCAGAAAAGCGCAGGGGACGTGAGGCCGTGCCGCTCAGCCCGCACGGCCGAGCCCGGCTCGAAAGAGACCAGGCAAGTATTACGAGGATTCCTGCTAAGATGTAACGAAAGAAACATTCCCAGGTCATCTTTACCGATCGCCCCACCGGGTTCTAGCCGCTAGAGGTCCATGTTTTGGAGGTGATGGGGTATGAGGCTGCTCAGGTTTATGGGCTTATCGGCGCTGCTCTTTACTGCATTCGCGGCAACTCCTCTAGGTTGTACACCCGGTCCCGGCGGCGGAGGCGGCGGTGGGAGCTGCTGCAAAATATGCCGCGACGGCAAGGCCTGCGGGGACACCTGCATTGCCAAGAACAAAACCTGTAACGTAGGCCCCGGGTGTGCTTGTAACGGGAGGTAGGCCTGGGGTAACCATCTCCCCAGGCCTCTCGACCCTCTTCAGCGGTCAGCTTTCCTGTTTCGTGCTGGTGCCGAGGGTGGGACTCGAACCCACACGCCCTTGCGGGCAACGGATTTTAAGTCCGTAGCGTCTACCGTTCCGCCACCCCGGCGTAAAACACTGCGTATTGTACGGGCTCGAGGCCGCCCCGCCAAGTGAAGCGGGGGAGGCGCGGGGCCTCCCCTGCCGGGGCTTGCGCGGGTTAGGCGCTGTGGGCCTGGAGCTTGGGGCCTTCCGTGGGCGGGGCCGCGTCTTTGTTCTTGCGGGTCAGGCCCGACTTGCGGGCGCTCTTGCGGACGTAGCCCATGGCCTCGTACATCTTGGAGTCGGGGCCGAGCTCGGGGTCGCCGATGACGCCGTTGACCACCCGCTGCATGCGCTCGAGCTTGGCCTCGATGAGCTTGTCGCGGTCGGTCTGGGCGTTGTCCCACTCGGTGCGCTTGCGCTCGACGAGCGCCTGGGCCTGCCGCACGGCCTCCACGTCGGCGCGGTACTCCTCGAGGCTCACCCCCGCGATCACCCGCCCGGGGTCGGTGGCCTCCCAGCCGTTGAGCACCTGTTCCATCCGTTCGATAACGCGTCCTGGGTTCTTCGCCATAGCTTCCTCCGGGATAGCTTATTGTCGCAGTTCCAAATTATGCAGGTGCCCCCGCCTTGTCAAGGGGTGGGTGTGCACGCCTGGGGGATGCCGCCCCAGCCTCGGGGGATGCATCCCCAGGCTTTGGGGATGCGGCAACAAGCCTTGAACGCGGTCTCGGGCGCGGCCTGGGTCAGCTTCCACCACGGCGGCGGGGTGGGCATGGGCTACAGCCTCCACGCCGGGCAGGTCACGGTGGCGGATGGCTCGGAGGAAGCGGCCTACCGCT
>NZ_QXDL01000396.1:0-1657 GCF_003574345.1 Calidithermus terrae | reverse complement strand
CTCCCCGCCCGCGGGGAGGGGGTATCCCCCCCAGCCCCCCTTGCTAAGGGGGGGAACAAGGCGTCTGGCGTCTGGCGTCTCGCGTCTCGCGTCTTGCGTTTAGCTATCAGCTATCGGCCATCGACAACCCCGCAAGCGATCATTTCCCCACGCAGAAATTGCGGAACACCCGGTTGATGACCTCCTCCGGCACGTCCTTGCCCAGGATGCGGTTGAGGGCCTCGAGCGCGGCCTGGATGGAGAGGCCCATCAGGTCCTCGGGGGAGGCCAGCGCGTCGAGGAGGTGCTCTTTGGCCTCGCGCAGGGCCTGGGCGTGGCGCTCGTTGCTGATCCAGACCTCGCCCTCAGGGGCCTCGCCCAACAGCCGCTGGTGGATGGCCTCCAGCAGCGCGGGCATCCCCTCGCCCGTGGCGCTCGAGACCGCCAAGAAGGCGGGGTCGTGCCAGGCGGCGGGCAGGTCGGCCTTGGTGGCGAGGCGGAGGACGCGCTCTTGGGGCAGCCGGGCCAGCAGGCCGGGCGCGTCGGCGCGGGGCTGGCTCCGGTCGGCCAGGTAGAGCACCAGGTCGGCCTCCTGGGCGATGCCGAGGGCCCGTTCCACGCCGCTGCGCTCCACCGCGTCGTCGGTCTCGCGCAGCCCGGCGGTGTCCACGGCCACGATGGGCACCCCGGCGACCTCGAGCGGGGCCTCGAGGTAGTCGCGGGTGGTGCCGGGGATGGGGGTCACGATGGCCCGCTCGTAACCCAGCAGGGCGTTGAGCAGGCTCGACTTCCCGGCGTTGGGGGCCCCGACCAGGGCCAGCCGCGCCCCCTTCTGCGCGATGCGCCCCGCAGGGGCCGTGGACAGCAGGTGCTCGACCTCGCCCAGCACGCGCTCGAGCACCCCCTGGGCCTGGTGCGGCTCCACGCCCTCCTCGGGGTAGTCGAGCAGGGCCTGGATGTGCGCCAGGAGGTCGAGCAGCTCACGCGACATGCCCTCGATGCGCCCGGAGAGCTCCTTGGACAGCCCGCGCAGCGCCTGGCGCCGCGCCGCGTCCGACTCCGCCTCGACGAGCGCCAGCACCGACTCGGCCTGCGCGAGGTCCATGCGCCCGTTGAGGTAGGCCCGCAGCGTGAACTCGCCCGGCTGGGCCGGGCGGGCCCCGGCGTCCAGCAGCGCCTGCAGCACCTGCCGCAGCACCGCCGGGGAGCCGTGGGTCTGGAACTCCACCGCGTCCTGCCCGGTGTAGGAGTTGGGGGCGCGGAACACCAGCGCCAGGGCCTCGTCGAGGGTTTCGCGGGTGTCGGGGTGCAGGATCAGGCCCAGCGTGAAGCGGCCTCCCTCCAGGTGCCGCAGGTCACGCCCGCGCCAGACTTTGGCGGCGACCTCGAGCGCCCCCACCCCCGAAAGCCGCACGATGCCGACGGCCCCCTTGCCGGGCGGGGTGGCGATGGCGGCGATAGGTTCATTGAGCGATGGCAGGGCCATGGGTGACAGTTTAGAGGCTGGAGGAGGTCGATGGTCGATAGCGGATAGCCGGGCGCGGGTCGTGCGGCGTACGTCCTACGTCGTACGTCGTACGCAAAAAGCAAAACGCAAAACGCAAGACGCCTTGTCACCCCCCTTAGCAAGGGGGGCTGGGGGGGATACCCCCTCCCCGCGCGCGGGGAGGGTTGGGGC
>NZ_QXDL01000395.1:0-1679 GCF_003574345.1 Calidithermus terrae | reverse complement strand
GGGCGCCGGGGGCGCGGGCGCCGTTGAGGCAGGCCTGGACCGGGGAGATGGCGGTTTCTGGCGGCATCCTGAACCTCCGGGTCAGCGCAGCCCGTCGAGGTCGGGGCGCAGCACCACGCTCTCCTGCTCGTCGGGGTCGGTGCGGGCCAGCACGGCCTCCACGGGCTCGGTGAGGCTGGGGTTGTAGGGCAGGTGGGGCACCCCGGCGGGGATGTAGACGAAGTCCCCGGCCCGGGCGCTGAGGTGGTGCTCGAGCCGCTCCCCGTACCACATCCCCGCCTCGCCGCTGAGCACGAAGATGGCCGTCTCGTGCTCCTCGTGCAGGTGGGCGTTGGCCCTAGCCCCCGGCGGGATGCTCACCCGGTGCATGCACAAGCGCCGCGCGCCCACGCTCTGCGCCGAAACGGCCCCGCCGTAGCTGAGCCCCTGCTTGCCCCGGTACCCCTCGGCGGCCCGGATCACCCGGCAGCTCTGCTCGCTCATACGCCCTCCCGCATGCCTCAATTCTCTAGCGCTTCACCTGGAAAACGCCCAGCCCCTCGAGCTCCACCCCCCCGGACACCGCCTTGCCCGTGAGCAGGTCGGTGGAGGGGGGCAGCTCGAGGGCGACGGGCTCGAGCGCCGCGTATACCCGCACCTCCTCGCCGGCGTAGACGCGCCGGAAGGAGAGGAGCTTCTCGCTCACCTCCAGCGGCAGCAGCCCGCCGCGCCGCAGGGCCGGCACGCCCTTGCGCAGCCGGATGAGCTGCTTGACCCAGCCGCGCACCTCCTCGTTCCGCTTGCGCTCGTCCCAGGGGAAGGTGCCCCGGCACATGGGGTCGCCGTTGAAGTCGTCGCAGTCGTTGGCCTGGCCCAGCCCGACCTCGTCGCCGTAGTAGATGCCGGGGGCGCCGGGGAAGGTCAGGAGCAGGCCCAGCGCCAGCTTGAACTTCCTCACGTCGTTGCGCAGCCGCCACAGCGCGCGGGGGATGTCGTGCGAGGAGAGCAGGGTGTACATGGCCTGGCGGGTCTGCAGCGGCAGCGCAGCGTAGTGGTCCCACAGCGTCTGCCAGACCTCGAGCGTGCTCACCCGCACGGGCCAGCCGTACACGTTCATCCCCGACAGCCACTCCATCACCGGGTTGGCGAAGCCGGCGTAGTGCATGGAGCCGTCGAGGGTGTGCTGGCGCAGCTTCTCGGTGGTGTCGAAGAACAGCTCGCCGAAGACGAAGGCCTCGGGGTTCTCCTCGCGGGAGTTGCGGTGGATCAGGCGCAGCAGCTCGGCGTTGCCCCGGTCGGTGCCGCCCTCGCCGATCTGGTGGGCCACGTCCAGCCGCCAGCCGTCGGCGCCCTTGCGGATCCAGTGCCGCACCGGGGCGTGGTAGCCGTCGATCCAGCGCTCGACGGTGAGGGGGTTGGCGTAGTCGAGCTTGGGCAGGGTCTTGACCCCGAAGAAGGCGGCGTACGTGCCGTCGGCGTGGAAGGTGAACTGCCCGGCCTCGGGGCTGGTGGGGTCCTTGAGGGCCTTCTGGAAGTCGGGGTGGCCGCTGCCGATGTGGTTGAACACCCCGTCGAGGACGAGCTTCATGCCCCGCGCGTGCAACTCCTGCACCAGGCGGTCGAAGGCCTCGTTGCCGCCCAGCCGGGGATCGACGTTGTGGTAGTCGAGCGCGTCGTAGCGGTGGGAGGAGGGGGAGGGG
>NZ_QXDL01000394.1:0-1689 GCF_003574345.1 Calidithermus terrae | reverse complement strand
GATGGGGGGATAAACCCTCCCCGCGTGCGGGGAGGGTTGGGGAGGGGTTCCCCACGAGTCACAGGCCACGAGCCATTAAACCTGCTCGCCGCTGACGGGCCTGGCTCAATCCGGCTCGAAGATTGCCGTTCCCACGCGCACAATCGTGGCCCCCTCCTGCACGGCGACCTCGAGGTCGCCCGACATGCCCATGCTGCGCTCGGGGAGGGCGTAGCGGTCGGCGAGGCGGGAGAGCTGGGCGAAGACGGGGCGCACGGTCTCGGGGTCTTCGGTGTAGGGGGCCACGGTCATGAGGCCGCGCAGCTCGAGGCCGCTCAGATCGCGGAGCTGGGCGACGGCTTCGGGGAGTTCTTCCTCGAGGAAGCCGTGCTTCTGCGGCTCGCGCCCCACGTTGACCTCGGCCAGGACGGGCAGCACCTTGCCCTTCTCGCGGGCTTTGAGGTCGAGGGCCTGGGCCAGGCGCAGCGAGTCCACCGAGTGGACGAGGGCGAAGTCGAGCACGAACTTGGCCTTGTTGCGCTGCAAAGGCCCGATGAAGTGCCACTCCACGCCCCCCAGCTCGGCCATCTTGGGCAGGGCCTCCTGCACCCGCGACTCGCCCAGCGTGGAGTGGCCGTGCTCGAGCACGTGCCGGCGGATCTCCTCGACCGTGTGGCCCTTGGTGACCGCCACCAGCTTGACCGCGGCGGGGTCGCGCCCGGCCTGGCGGGCGGCCTGTTCGATGCGCTGCAGTACCCTCGCCAGGCCCATCGTCAGATCGCGGCCAGGATGCCGCGCACGAACTTGCGGAAGGTGGCCCCGCTGCGGGCGGCGACCTCGAGCACCTCCTGCTCGGTGGCGTGGTGGTCGCGGTCGGGGATGGCCATGTCGGTGATGGTGGAAAGCCCCAGCACCCGCGCGCCCAAGTGGCGCAGGGCGATCACCTCGGGCACGGTGCTCATGCCGATGGCGTCGGCCCCGATCTGGCGCAGCACCCGCAGCTCGGCGCGGCTGGCGAACTGCGGCCCGGGCCACCAGGAGTACACCCCCTCGCGCAGGGTGATGTCCTGGGCCCGGGCCACCGCACGGGCCTTGGCGATGAGCTCGGGGTCGTAGGCGTCGAAGGTCACGGGGAAGCGCGGGCCGAAGCGCTCGTCGTTAGGGCCGCGCAGGGGCGAGAGCCCGGCGTAGTTGATGTAGTCGAGGTGGAGCATCAGGTCGCCGGCGTTCCAGTTGGGGTTGAGCCCCCCCGCCGCCGAGGTGACGAAGAAGGTGCGGGCCCCCAGGAAGAAGCCCACGCGCTGGGGGAGCACCACCGCGTCGGCGTCGTAGCCCTCGTAGTAGTGCACGCGGCCCTTGTACGCGGCCACCCGCTTGCCCTCGAGGTGCCCCAGGATCAGCTTGCCCTCGTGCCCCGGCGCGGTCGAGCGCGGGAAGTGCGGCAATTCGGCGTAGGGCAGCACCGCCACGGGCTCGATCTCGTCGGCCAAGGGGCCCAGCCCCGAGCCCAGGATGATGCCGTAGTCGGGGACAAAGTCGGTGGTAGCGCGGATGTGTTGCACCGTCTCCTGGATCTGGTCGTAGCCTGCCATGAGGCCAAGATTACCATGCTGGAGGCAGGAAGCGGGGACTCGTGGCCTGTGGATTATGGCTCGTGGTAACCCCACCCCTGCCCACCCCGCTGGCGGGGAGGGTTTATCCCCCCTGCCC
>NZ_QXDL01000393.1:0-1702 GCF_003574345.1 Calidithermus terrae | reverse complement strand
GGCGGAGCTGGCGGTGCTGCGGGGGCTGAGGCGGACGCTGGGGCGTGCGGGGCGGGTGGCGGTGGTGTGCGAGCTGTACGACCCGGACCCGGCGGCGGTGGCGGCCAAGCGGGCCGAGGCCGAGGCGCTGCTGGCGGAGGCCGGGCTGCGGGTGGAGGGGGCCCTGGCCTACCGGGCCTCCACCCTCCTCTACGCCAGCAAGGACCGACCGGTCCCTCCGTCAGCCCTCTCCGGCCCTGCTCGAGACGCGACGGGAAAGAGGCCCTGAAAAGGGCCTCTTCGAGTGCTCCTCGCGGGTCTTACGGCTGGCCGTAGGGGAAGATGGGGTCGCAGGTGGTGTCGGTGCTGGGGGCCATGGTGTTCATGGCCTTCACGAAGCCCTTGGTCTGGTCGAAGTTGTAGGCGCGCACCCACACCTGCTTCTCGGTGGGCGTGACCACGATGGCGGGCCGGTTCTGGCCGTTGCGCTCGATCTTGTTGTCGCCGTTGGTGTCGAGAGCGATAAAGCCCACGACCTTCGAGCCTTTGGAGAAGAGGTCGAAGGTCTCGAGCTCGCCGACCTTGTTGTTGGCGTCGGTGCTGGGGTCGCTCACGCCCGGCTCGCTCACCCAGACCTCGAGCTTGGAGATCAGGCCGCTGGCCTCGAACTGGAAGTCGAGGAGGGTGTCGCGGTCGGTGCAGAAGGTGGCCTGGGTCTCGAGCTTGGTAATGGTGGGCGGCACGGCCCGTACTTCCACGATGCCGCAACCGCTAATGAGGGCCGCGAGGGCGGGAATGGCTAAGAGTCTTTTCATGGAATTCACCTTATCGGGCGCTCATGAACGCGCGGTTAGTAGCGGCTAAGTTGCGCGGGCTGCAATTGCTCGAGCCAGCCGATCTCCCAGCGCAGGTTGGCGCGGGCGGCCTCCTCGAGGCCGGCGAAAGCCGGGGTGACGTAGACCTGCGGCCGCGAGAGGAAGGCGTGGAGCACCCGCAGGCGCCCCTCCCGGTACGCCTCGGGCGGCACCCAGGCGTACTCCTGGCGGATGGCCCGGCTGTAGCGCCGGTACACCGCCTCCTCGGCCCCCAGGATGCTCAGGTCGGCGTCGAGGAGCAGCCGGGTGGTGGGGTCGTCGCTGCGGTGGTGCTTGGTGGCGAGCACCATGCCGCTCACCCGGCGGGCGAGACCGCGGCCCAGGGGCTCGAGCGCCCGCGCCGCCAGCGCGGCGCTCTCCTCCTCGTTGGTGTTGCGGGTGGTGTCGTACACGGCGTCGTGGAACCACACGGCGAGCTCGAGGGCGGCCTGCTCCTGCACGGGGTGGGGCTCGAGCGCCTCGAAGAGGGCCTCGAGGTGGTAGAGGTTGTGGTAGCTGCGGTGCGGCTCCCCGTAACGCCGCAAGAGGTCGTCGAGCCCGCGAAACTGGACCTCTTCCGGGGCCCGCAGGCTTCGCATGAGGGCGTTCCAGCGCTGGATCAGGCGTTTACGCCCGCCGGTGCCGAGGGTGAAGAGGGCCACGGGTGCATGGTACGGCAAGGTGGGGGAGGGGGGGTAGTCTGTGGCCGGGCGCGGGTGGTGCGTCTGATGCGGGGCGTACGCCGTACGCAAAAAGCCGAACGCAAGACGCAAGACGCGTGTCCTACGTCGTACGTCGTACGTCGTACGCGAAACGCGAAACGCAAAACGCGAAACGCCCCTCCCTCCGGCCGGAGGGAGGGGAAGGGG
>NZ_QXDL01000392.1:0-1728 GCF_003574345.1 Calidithermus terrae | reverse complement strand
GCTCTCCCCCCGGGCCACGACCCCCTCCCCCCAGGGCGTCGCGTGCAACGCCTGCAGCGCCGCCCCCAGCGGCACCACCGAGCGCACCTCCTCCCGCAGGGCCTCCCCCCGGGCGCAGAGGTAGGCGAGGAGCTCGAGGCCGGGCGAGGGGATGGCGGGGGTTTGGCCCAATAACCGCAGGTGCATCCCACGGATTATCGCAAAAACAAAAGAGCCCGGACGGGCTCTTGCTTGGCGGAGAGGGAGGGATTCGAACCCTCGATAGGGGTTACCCCCTATGCAGGTTTAGCAAACCTGTGGTTTCAGCCACTCACCCACCTCTCCAGGCTGATCTTGTTTGGCGGAGGGAGAGGGATTCGAACCCCCGATGAGCTTGCGCCCATAACGGTTTTCAAGACCGCCGCCTTCAACCGCTCGGCCATCCCTCCATGGGCAACCCGAAGCCGGGTCACTGGCCGCTCTACTACTATGCGAAAGGGGGGCCTTTCTGTCAAGCTGGACCGGCCCCACCGCAACACGACCCGCCCCGGGCTGGCTATGCTTGGGGCATGCGCCTTCACCGGCTGTTCCTGGCCCTTCTCCTGCCCCTCGCCCTGGCCGCCACGACCCCCAACCCCGAGCAGGTGTTCCGGGGCCGCCTCGAGGTCGGCCCCCAGAGCCTGCCCGTGCGGATGAACCTCAAGACCCTCGGCGGCAAGGCCACCGGCTCCTACGTCTACGAGAAGATCGGCAAGCCCCTGCGGCTGGAGGGGAGCCTCGAGCAGGGACGCCTGAAGCTGCGCGAGTACGCCGGAGGGCAGCTTACGGGGAGCTTCGACGTGCGGTTGGGCGAGGGGAGCTTGGGGGGCACCTGGACCAGCCCCGACGGCAAGCGCAAGGGCAAGGTCAGCCTCGCCCGGCAGGACCACCGCTTCGCCCAGGCCCGCCTGACCACCCGGGTCATCGCCGACGCGAAGAGCGGGCTCGAGGTGCTCTACCCCCAGTTCGGCGGCGTCGAGAAGGCCGCGGGCTGGAGGCGGGTCAACCAGGCGCTCGCCCAGGAGCCCACCCGCCTCGCCCGGCAGTACCGCCAGGACTACGCCGAAGCCCTCGACCGCTTCCGCAAGGGCGAGATCGAGCGCTGGCAGCTCGAGATGGGCGCCCTCGAGCTCGACTACCGGCTCCTGCTGGGCACCGACCGCCTGCTGAGCGTGGTCATGACCGGCTACGGCTGCGGCCCCGGCGGCTGCGCCCACCCCAGCGGCTTCGTGCAGGCCTACACCCTCGAGCCCCCCACCGGCAACCGCCTCGCCCTGAGCCAGCTCTTCAAGAAAGGCAGCAACTACCTCGCCCGCCTGCGCGAACTCGGCGTGGAAATCGCCACCGCCACCTACGACGCCTCGGCCCGGGAGGCCATCGAGCAAAACCTCGACCCCCGCTACCTCCAGTGGGCCCTGAGCCCCAAGGGCCTGCACGTCTACTGGTCCGTGCCGCACGTGCTGGGCGACTACATCGAGACCGTAATCCCGCTGTCGAGGCTGGAGGACGTGCTCGAGGCCGGCGGGCCGATCGGGGTGCTGAGGGAGGGGCGATAGTCGATAGCCGATAGCCGAACGCCCTTCGGGATCAATCATCCGCTGGGGTTGTGCCCGCCCCACAAGCCGACTACAGCCCCACGCCCCAGTGGACGGGCGCTCGATGGTCGCTGCCCCGCCCCGGACGGGGTGTGCGGCCCGCGCGGGAGGGGGT
>NZ_QXDL01000391.1:0-1778 GCF_003574345.1 Calidithermus terrae | reverse complement strand
GCCCCACTGCCCCACCTCACAGCGCCGCCAGCCGGGCCGCGGCCGTGCCGCCACGGCTGCCGCGCTGGAGGATGGCGTTGATCTGCCGCACCTTCAGGCCGGTCGCCCGGGCGATCTGGACCGGGCTCTGGCCCTGCTGGGCGAGCTCGAGCACCTCCGCGGCGAGCTGCTGGGAGGGCTCGGCGGCCGGGCCCTTGCCCTCGGCCTTCCCGTTGCCCTTCGCCCGCCGTCCCCGGCGCTCCTGGCGCAGCACGCCCCGCTCGCGCAGGGTCCTGAGCACCCGCTGGTAGTTGAGCTCGAGGGAGCTGGCGATGTCGATGACCGTCTCGCCCTGGGCGTAGCGGGCCTCGATCTGCGCCAGCACCTCCTCGGGGATCTCCTCACGCTTGCGGCCTGAGCCCTCGGCGTCTTCGGCCTGCTCCTCGCCGGCCTCGATCTGGCCGGCCTTGGCGAGCAGGCTGCGGACCTGGCGAAAAGGAAGCCCGGTTTCACGGGCGATCTCGGTGACGCTCTTACCTTCTTGCGATAGGGCAAGAACCTGTTCGACTACGGCGTTCGAGGCCACTTACCCTCCTTGGGCGGCCCAGCGTCGCGGGGCGGCCTGCTGTAGGAACGTGACGATGTCCTGGGTGCTGGTGCCGGGGCCGAACACCGCCGAAACGCCGAGGTCTTTGAGCTTGGGCACGTCTTCGTCGGGGATGATGCCCCCCCCGAACAGCAGGATGTCCTCGGCCTGCTGTTCGCTCAGCAGCCGCTTGACCTCCCGGAAGTAGTGCATGTGGGCCCCGGAGAGGATGGACAGGCCGATGGCGTCCACGTCTTCTTGCAACGCGGCCGAGACGATCATCTCCGGGGTCTGCCGTAAGCCGGTGTAGATCACTTCCATCCCCGAGTCGCGCAGGGCCCGGGCCACCACCTTTGCTCCCCGGTCGTGCCCGTCGAGACCGGGCTTCGCTACGAGAACGCGAATTCTGCGATCCATGACCGTATTCTACGGCATCCTTGGCCCGGGACGGCAATCCGGGGGGCTATTTACGAGCCCGTCCAGCGAATAGCCCCCTCGCAGGAGGGGGCCGAGCCGTGAGTTTTGGCAGGGCTCAGCTGGCCTGCGAAGCCTGGGCCATCTGCGCGCTGGCGGCCCGCTCGACCTCGCGCTTGAACTCCTCCATCGTGACCTTCAGCAGTTTGCTGGGCTCGCCGAAGAGGGTGGCGTACACGTCGGCGATGCGGTTGAGGAGAGGGGAGGCGAAGTCTACGGTGGCGTCGAAGTGCAGGTCGAGCTGGGTGCCGTTGGGGGTTTCCTCCAGCCGCACCCAGCCGGCTACGTTGAGGTCGTGCTGGGCGCCGGGGACGCTGGCGAACTCGAGGTAGTGGGGTTCCTCGCGCTTGGTCCCCTGGGCCACCCAGATCAGGTCCACGGGCGGCATGCCGCGGGCGACGAAGCGGTAGCCCGCCGGCTCCTTGCGCACCTCCTTGAGGTAGGTGGACCAGCGCGGCCAGGACTCGAAGTCCACCAGATGGTCCCACACGAGCTGGATGGGGGCCTGCACGAAGATCTCGAGTTCTTCCTGGAGCTTCATCTCCACCTCCGCACCGCTGAAAAGCCGGACAACCAGGGTCGGGCGACGTCGTGAGCGCCGACGCAGGACACGGGAGACTCGTTATCGATCGGCTTCAGTATAGGACAAATGTCCCGGCAATTGGAAACAGGCCACGCAAAGGCGCTCGAGGCGGGCAAAAAAGACCTCCCGCGAGGGGAGGCCGGTGGGGGCGGGTTC